>NZ_CP020778.1:300000-600000 GCF_002101295.1 Candidatus Pelagibacter sp. RS40 | reverse complement strand
TCTGCAGAAATTAAAAATCATGAACAAAATAAAAATATGTTAGAGGTAACCGTCGAGTTTGTAAGTGAAATCATTTCACATATTAAAGACAAAGAAAACAAAACAGTTTCAGGAGATCCGGAGAAAATAAAAAAAGTTCATGACATTTGGAAATTTTCTAAAGATAGTAGATCTGTAAATCCAAATTGGGTACTAATTGATACCCAAGCTTAATTGACAAACAAACTTTCAGATAAAGATAAAAAAGACTGGCAAAATTTTCTAGAAAGCTCAGAAAAGTTAGACAATAAAGATAAAGAAACTCTAGATCACCAGAATAGAATTGGAGAGAAAGTTATAGATCTTCATGGATTTACTCTTGAGGAGGCAAATCAAAAAGTTTCTGAATTTATCCAAGATTGTTATGATCAAAATGTAATAAAAATAAATATAATCACAGGCAAGGGACTTAGATCAAAAAATTTAGATGATCCATATCAATCTAAAGATTTAAGTATACTGAAGCACTCTGTACCTAACTACATTAAAGATAGCCCTCACCTAATGTCAAAAATTATCAAAATTGATCAGCAAGCTGTTGATAGTCCTTCAAAAGGAAATTTTGAGATTTACTTAAAAAAGAAGTTATAGAATAAACTTAGAAAGATCTGTATCTTTTACCAATTCTCCAATATTTTTCTTAATATATTCAGAGTCTACTGTTATTTTTTCACCAGCTCTATCTGTAGCTGTAAAACTAATTTCATCTAGAACTCTTTCGATAATGGTATGAAGACGTCTTGCACCAATATTTTCAACAGTTGTATTTACTTCGCTTGCAATATTAGCAATAGTATCAATACCGTCGTCTGTGAATTCAAGATCTACATTTTCAGTTTTTAAAAGTGCCTTATATTGTTTTATCAAACTGTTATCTGGTTCTTTCAAAATTCTTTTAAAATCATCACTGTTTAATGCATCAAGCTCAACTCTTATTGGAAGTCTTCCTTGAAGTTCCGGTAAAAGGTCAGATGGTTTTGCTAGTTGAAATGCTCCTGATGCAATAAATAAAATATGATCAGTTTTAATAGGACCATATTTCGTACTTACAGTTGTTCCCTCAATCAAAGGCAATAGATCTCTTTGAACCCCTTCTCTTGAAACATCTCCTCCAACACGATCAGTTCTAGCTGAAATTTTGTCAATCTCATCTAAAAATACAATACCATTATTTTCTGTTGAATTTTTTGCAGCTTTAATAATTTTATCTTGTTCAATTAATTTATCAGACTCCTCATTGATTAAAATTTCATGAGATTCTTTTACACTCATTTTCTTCTTCTTTGGTTTTTGGCCCATTGATTTTCCTAAAACATCAGAAATATTTATCATGCCAACATTAGCACCTGGCATTCCTGGTATTTCAAAAGATGGCATTTGATTACTTTCTGCAACAGCGATTTCAATCTCATTGTCATCTAAATCTCCATCTCTCAACCTTTTTCTAAAACTTTCTCTCGTAGCAACACTTGCTTTGTTGCCGACTAATGCGTCTAAAACCCTTTCCTCAGCTAACTTTTGTGCTTGGGCGTGGACTTCTTTTCTTTTTTTTACTTTTTCCATTGAGATAGCAATCTCTAACAAATCCCTTACAATTTGTTCTACGTCTCTTCCAACGTAACCTACTTCTGTAAATCTTGTCGCTTCAACTTTTACAAAGGGCGCTTCAGCAAGCTTTGATAGTCTTCTTGAAATTTCTGTTTTACCAACCCCTGTTGGACCAATCATAAGTATATTTTTGGGAAGAACTTCATCTTTCATATCTCCAGATAAAGCCTGTCTTCTCCATCTATTTCTTAATGCTATAGCTACTGCTCTTTTTGCTTTGTTCTGTCCAACAACAAATCTATCTAGCTCTGAAACAATTTCTCTTGGGGAAAGTGAATTTTCAATAGTTGAATTTTCTTTTGTAACCTTTTCTTTTGGAAATGTAGTAACGTTAGTTTTTTCCATTTTATATTTTCTCCATACTCAAATTGTCATTTGTAAAAACACATATTTCAGATGCAACTTTGATAGCTTTTTTTGCTATATCCTCAGCAGATTTATCACCATCCATTAATACTTTTGCAGCTGCTAAAGCATAATTTCCACCTGAACCAATTCCAATAACATCTCCTTCTGGTTCTAAAACATCTCCAGTACCAGAAATAATAAAACTTTTTTCTTTATCAGCTATAGCCATTAATGCTTCAAGTCTTCTTAAATATTTGTCAGTTCTCCAATCTTTAGCTAGTTCGACAGCAGCTCTTGTTAAATTACCTGCATGTTTTTCTAATTTAGACTCTAATCTTTCAAATAAAGTAAGTGCGTCAGCTGTTGATCCAGCAAATCCAGCGATCACATTTCTTTTCTCAATCTTTCTGACTTTGTTAGCAGTTTTCTTAATTACGGTATTCCCCATACTGACCTGTCCGTCACTCGCGACTACTACATCATTATTTTTTCTAACCAAAACTATTGTTGTCATGCAGTATAAATGGATACTAAATTTGATAGTTCAAGCCCAGGTTTAGTATTATTGCCATAATTGAATTATATATATATACCTCTTTTAAATTATGAAGCGTAAAGCAAAAATAAGCAGAAAAACAAAAGAAACCAACATTAATGTTGAACTTAACATAGATGGAAAAGGTAAATACAAAGTTGACACAGGCATAGGATTTTTAGATCACATGCTTGAACAACTATCAAAGCATTCTTCAATGGATATGAATATAAAAGCTAAAGGTGATACACACATTGATCTTCATCACACCACAGAGGACACAGGCATTGCAATTGGTGAATGTTTAAAAAAAGCATCTAAAAAGTTTGTTGGCATTAAAAGATATGCACACGCAATGATACCAATGGATGAAACGCTTACTCGAGTTGCAATCGATGTGTCTAATAGACCTTACTTAATTTGGAAAGTGAAATTAAAAGTGGAAAAGCTAGGTGAAATGGATACAGAGCTTTTCAAAGAGTGGTTTCAAGCTTTCTCACAATCAGCAGGAATTACTTTACATGTTGAAAATATTTACGGTGATAATAGTCACCACATAATAGAATCTTGTTTTAAAGGCTTAGCAAGATCTTTAAGAGCTGCATTGGAAATGGATCCAAGGAACAAAACTACTATTCCTTCTACTAAAGGCTCTTTATAAAATTAATGAATGTCACAATTGTTGACTATAACTCAGGCAATATAAGCTCAGTAATTAATTCTTTCACTGAGGTTGCAAAAGGTACAGTTAATCTAGAAGTAACTTCAGATTTAAATAAAATTAAATCAAGCGACAAAGTCGTGTTACCTGGACAAGGTTCATTTAAGAGCTGCATAGACGCTTTAAACAGCATAAATGGTCTAACAGATATTTTAAATGAGTTTGTGATAAATAAAAAAAAACCACTTTTTGGAATATGTGTGGGCTTGCAAATGTTTGCTGATGTTGGTTATGAAGAAACCGAGACAAAAGGATTGGGGTGGATACCTGGAAAAGTATCAAAAATCGATAACAAAAATGGAGAATATAAACTCCCGCATATTGGCTGGAACCAAATAAATATAGTTAAAGATAGCAAAATTTTTAAAGATGTGGAAAATAATTCACATATGTATTTTGTACATAGTTATGAGTTTATCCCTGAAGATAAAGACGTGATTTCAGCAACAACAGATTATTCCTCTAAAGTCGTTTGCTCTGTTGAAAAAGATAATATCCTCGGAACTCAATTTCATCCAGAAAAGAGTGATAAGATTGGGCTTAAAATAATTAAGAACTTTATAAATATATAAGAGATATTCGTATGAAAAAATTTTTAATCTTATTAATTTTCGTTTTTTTTAATAGCACAATAACATGGTCTGATAGTCATAAAACAAAATTTAAAGACATTAAGGGATTTAAAAAACAATTTATTTCTATGTCTGAAAAAAAAGCAAATAGAATTAAGGAGGTAAAAAAATCAGATGGCTTTCCAGTTTATGAGGGTGAAACTAGTATTCAGTTTACAGTAAATAGAGAAGATGCAGGATGTGGTAAAGGAAAAGCACAAACCACCCAAATTCAGTGTGATGGCAAAGGCAATAGAAGCAGACAAGAATTGCATTTGGGTCACATGAAATTAAAAAATAAAGAGTATATTTATGAGTATGCAGTTTATTTTGATGAAAGTTATGAGCCTCTTAAGAAAGGTGCTGTGGTTATTATTGGTCAAATGCATACAGACAACAAAGCCAAAGGTTGTCATAGTTGTTGTCATTTCTGGTTCCAGGATTTTAAATATAAAGGAGAACATAATTATAGCTGGGCTAGTAAGGCAGCATATTCATCTGAGCCAGTAATAATTGGAAAAATAGATGATCTTAAAGGAAAATGGACACACATTAAATTTCATGTCTTATGGAAGCTAGATGAAACAGGCAGATTTAAAATCTATAAAAATAATGAAGTAATTGCTGATCTTAAAAATATTAAAACATTAGCTGATACATGTACAGGTGGTTATATGAAAATGGGAATTTATAGACATAGAACCATAGGATATTGGAATTCTGATTGGGAAAGTTTGCAGGATCAAACAGTGTATCTGGACAGTATAGTCTTAAGAAAACCAAAAAAAGATGAAAAATTTAAAAAAAGTAAATGAAGATTTTTCCTGCAATAGACATCAAAGACAAAAAATGTGTAAGACTAATTAAAGGAGAATTTGAAAATAAAACTGAATACGGGATGTCTCCATTTGAACAAGCTTCAAAATATAAAGATTATGGATTTAAAAATTTACACATTGTAGATTTAGATGGAGCCTTAACAGGGGAGACTGTTAATTTGGATATCATTCAAGAAATAGTAAAGAAGTGTGATCTTAAAATTGAAATTGGTGGTGGAATTAGAAACTTTGAAAGCATCAAAAAATATACTGATGCTGGTGTTGAAAAGGTTATTTTAGGAAGCGCGGCTATTAAAGATAAAGACTTTTTAAAAGGTGCTTGTGAAAAGTTTCATAATAAAATTGCATTAGGTCTAGATGCAAAAGATGGATATTTGTCAGTTTCAGGATGGAAAGAAAACTCTAACCAGCTGACTTTGGATTATTTAAAAGAGGTGAATAACTTTGGAGTAAGTAGATTAATTTATACAGACATCAATAAAGATGGAATGAAGCAAAGTCCTAATTTCAAGGAGACTGAGGTAGTGGCTAATAATTCGAATTGTCCAGTAATAATATCCGGCGGGGTATCAAATATAGATGATATTAAAAAAGCAAAAGAATTAAATAACGAAAATATTGAAGGTATAATTGTTGGTAAAGCTATATATGATGGAGATATTAAGTTAGAAGAACTTGCGAAAGAAATAGATGCTTAAAAATAGAATTATCCCTTGTTTAGATGTTAAAAATGGAAGAGTTGTCAAAGGTATAAATTTTGTTGATCTAAAAGATGCTGGAGATCCAGTTGAACAAGCAAAAATTTATAGTGATGGTGGTGCTGATGAAATATGTTTTTTAGATATCACAGCATCAAACGAAAATAGAGATACTATTTACGATGTGGTTAAGGAAACCTCAAAAAAATGTTTTGTGCCTTTGACAGTTGGAGGAGGTGTGAGAAGTGTTGATGATATAAACAAACTTTTAAACTGTGGTGCAGACAAAGTTTCCATAAATACAGCCGCAGTCCAAAACCCAAGGGTTGTTGAAGAAAGCTCTAAAAAATTCGGTTCACAATGTATTGTGGTTGCAATAGATGCAAAAAAAAAAGGAGACACATGGGAAATATTTACCCATGGTGGTAGAAAAGAAACAGGAATTAATGCAATAGAATTTGCCCTTAAAATGGAAAAAAGTGGAGCAGGGGAATTACTTGTTACCTCAATGGATAAGGATGGCACTCAATCCGGATATGATATTGAATTAATGAAAACTATTTCTGAAAGTGTAAATATTCCTGTCATTGCATCTGGCGGTGTTGGAACCTTAGATCATTTGGTTGATGGAATAAAATCAGGTGCAAGCGCAGTTTTAGCAGCATCAATATTTCATTACGGCACATACTCAGTTAATGAGGCAAAGCAGTATTTGGCTTCAAAAGATATACCTGTTAGGATCTAATATGCTTACAGCTTTAGAAGATCTTGTTACTCTTGCAAGAGAAAGAAAAAAGAACCCAGTCGAAGGATCTTATACTAATAAACTCTTAGAAGATAAAACTTTATCAAAAGAAAAAGTTCTAGAAGAGATAGGTGAATTAATCGAATCTGTAGAAAAAAATACAAACAAAATTCATGAAGCTGCAGACGTTTTTTATCATTTAATCATTTATCTCGAAAAAAGTGGAATTATGATAGAAGAAGTAATGAATGAATTAAAGCAAAGAAAGAAATAATTGAAAAAAAAAAATTTTATAAATTCATAATAATTTTTACTCTAATTTTTTATCCTTTATCCAATGTATATGGGATCGTTAAAACTTTTAAAAACGGAAAAGGTCCATTGGTGCTTAGTGAGGATATGGCAAATTTATTAGAGTATTTTTTTAGCGGAGGTAGAATGGGTGTTTATGCAGAAAAACAATCAACAGCATGGTTCCCAGGAATTATAGTATTTGCAGAGGATGGATCGGATTTTTCTTATATGAGAAGACCAGCTCATGTAGATGCAAGCAATGTAGATACAAAAAATTATGTTGGTATGGTTCTTAAAGATTGTCAAAAAAAATCTGGAAAAGAATGCTACTTGTTTGCAAGTGGTTACAAAATTTTGTGGGATAACGGGAGCAACAAAAAAAGACGAAAGCTTAAGAGAAAAGAAATAAAAGCTGGAAAAACTCTTCAAATACTTCAAGAATTAGGATTTTACGATCCAGCATATTCTCAATCTTCAAGCAATCTCAGTGCTAGCAAACAAGAAAACTCTAAATCAACAAATGATCAAGATATTAAAAAAATATTTGTGTCGGGAGAGAGAGAGCAATGGCAATTCAATGGGAAGGTTATAAAGATTTAATAGTAGGGAATATTAATTTTAAAGTTTCTGAAAACGTTGGGGCTTTTAAACTAAGACTTCCAAAAAATGATGGAATTTGCAATGGCACCTATGCATTATCTGAAATTAAAGGTACTTGGTCAATAATGTGTGATAACAAAATGAGTGCATCCGGAACACTTCAATGGAATAGCGCAGACGACTCAGTTACAGGGTCAGGTAAAGATACAAATAATAAATCAGTGAAGTTCACTGCATCTGGAATAAACTAGTTTAATATAATTAACTAACCATCGTAAGGTAGAACTCTTATTGTTTTACCAAAAATTATTACAACCCTATCGTTATTACTTAATTTTGTTTCACTACCTTGAACGATGGCAACATCATCTTCACTATCATCAATGTTAATAATATATTGATGTCCATCATGGTTCCCCAACAAGGCTTCTGTTACATATCCAAGTGCAGCCCCACCTATTGTTGAATAAACAATTGCAATTTCCTCACATTTTGCACCTGCAATTAGTTCTTTTCCACAAACCTGAGTTCCTAACAGACCACCAATCATTGCGCCTGTAGTAGCACCAATTAAACTTCCTTCACCTTTAACTTTTACTGGTAAAGAGGAAACAATATTTCCATATTTAATTGATTTAATTCTTTGAGTATCTGATTTTTTAACATCAGAAGGGTTGGTCGTGTTACACGAAACAAAAAATAGAGATAAAAATAAAATAAATATATATTTCACATTTATTTGATTAGATTTAAAATTAGCCATAAATTAGGCATTAAATATTATTTGTGGGCTTGCATATGAGCATTGTAAAATCATTAATAGAATATCACAAAATGATACCTCATCCTGAAGGTGGACATTATGTTGAGGTATTTAAAAATAAAGATGTGAGTCATATTTATTTTTTATTGGAAGGCCATGAACATTCTCATTGGCATAGAATAACTAAGAATGAAACAGTACACTTTTATTCTGGAGATCCTTTAGAAATATATACTTCCAAAGATGGAGAAGAGTTTGAAACTAACCAAATTGGGTCAAATAACAATTTTATTTATAGTATTGAAAAAAATACTTGGTTTGCAATGAAACCCAAAGGCAAATACAGCTTAATCGGTTGCACAGTTGCTCCAGCTTTTGAGTTTGAAGATTTAGAACTTGCACCTAAAGATTGGAAGCCATCTAAATTTAATTTATCTTTGAAGTAGAATTAAGTATTCACATTAATTAAATCCAGATATACTTTTTTTATAAAAATGAGCCATAAATTTTATAAACCTGCAAGATCTAGACTTCAAAGAAGCGAACTAGCGGTTCCAGGATCGTCTCCAAAAATGTTTGAAAAAGCATTGAATTCTGAAGCCGATTATATCTTTTTAGATTTAGAAGATGCTGTTTCTCCAAATGATAAGATAACTGCAAGGGCAAATGTTGTTAAAGCTTTAAAAGAAATTAATTGGAGAGAAAAAGGAAAAACAATATCTGTTAGAATTAATAGTTTGGATACGCACTATATGTACAGTGACCTTGTAGAAATAGTTGAGCAAGCTGGAGAAAATGTTGACACAATATTGGTACCAAAAGCAGGGACTGCCAGTGATGTTTATATGGTTGATTGTATGCTTACACAAATTGAAACAAACAAAAAAATTAAAAACAAAATTGGAATTGAATGTTTAATTGAAACGGCACTTGGAATGTCAAACATAAAAGAAATTGCAACATCAAGCGAAAGACTTGAGGCTTTGCATTTTGGTGTAGCAGATTATGCTGCAAGTCTTAGAGCAAGAACAGTTGTTATAGGTGGATTAAATCCTGATTATCCTGGTGATCAATGGCATCATGGTTTATCAGAATTAGTAATGACTTGTAGAGCTTTTGGATTAAGGGCAATTGACGGCCCTTTTGGAGATTTTAATGATCCAGATGCTTATATAGCTGCAGCAAAAAGAGGAGCAGCTATAGGGATTGAAGGAAAGTGGGCAATACATCCTTCTCAAATAGAATTAGCAAATAAAGTATTTTCACCTCCAGAGACTGAAGTGAACAAGGCAAAAAGAATTTTAGAAGAACTTGAAAAAGCCGCCAATGAAGGCAAAGGTGCAGCCCAATTAGATGGCAGAATGATTGATGCAGCGTCTGCAAGAATGGCAGAGAATATTGTTAATATAGATAAATTAATAAATAAATAATTATGGACATACACGAATATCAAGCAAAGGAAATTCTATCTAGTTTTGGAGTAACTATTCCAAGAGGAGGCATTGTTTATAGTCCTGAAAATGCTGAAAATAAAGCTAGAGAGATTGGTGGATCTAAATGGGTTGTAAAAGCACAAATTCATTCTGGAGCAAGAGGAAAGGCAGGAGGAATAATAGTTTGTAATTCACCTTTAGAGGTTGCTCAGGCAACAGATAAATTATTAGGTAAAAAATTAGTTACAAATCAAACAGGACCTGAGGGAAAAATCGTAAATAGAATTTATATTGAAGAAGCAACTGATATTGAAAAGGAACTTTATCTAGGTTTAGTATTTGACAGAAGCTCTGAAAGCATAATGGTTGTAGCCTCAACAGAGGGAGGAATGAGCGTTGAGGAAATTGCCAAAGAAAAACCAGATACAATTATTAGATCTAAAATTGAAGTAGCAGTAGGAATTCAAAGTTTTCAAGCGAGAGAATTAGCATTTGGGCTAGGTATTGATCCAGAGTTAATAGCTAGAGCTTCAGACACGATAATAGGATGTGCTAAAGCATTTAGTGAGTTAGATGCTACAATGGTTGAAGTTAATCCATTAGTTATTTCAAAACAAAAACAAATATTAGCTTTAGATTGTAAAATGAGTTTTGATAACAATGCAATGTTTAGAAGAAATAAAGTTTCAGAACTTAGAGATAAATCACAAGAGGATGAAAAAGAAGTATATGCATCAGATAGGGGTTTGAATTATGTGAGTTTGGATGGAAACATAGGAAATATTATTAACGGAGCTGGACTTGCTATGGCATCAATGGACATGATTAAATTAGCTGGTGGAGAACCCGCTAACTTTTTAGATGTTGGTGGAGGAGCAACGCCAGAAAAAATTGTTAAAGCATTTAGGCTTATAACAATGGACAAAAAAGTAAAAGTAATTTTAGTAAATATTTTTGCAGGTATAAATAGGTGTGATTGGGTTGCAGAAGGCATTGTTCAAGCGCTAGAAAAAATTGAGGTAAAGGTTCCATTGGTTATTAGATTAGCTGGCACAAATGTTGAAAAAGGAAACAAAATTTTAAAAGACAGTAATATAAATTATATTGAGGCAAGCACTTTAGAGGAGGCTGCTAACAAGGCTGTTGCAGCATTAAAATAAATGTCAGTAATTATTCATAAAGATACAAAAATTATTATCCAAGGGTTTACTGGAAAAATGGGCACATTTCATGCTGAGGAAATGATTAAATATGGATCTAATATAGTTGGGGGAGTTACCCCTGGCAAAGGAGGCCAAAAGCATTTAGATAGACCAGTTTTTAATACTGTAAAAGACGCTGTTAAGCATACTGGTGCCACAGCATCAATATTATTTGTTCCCCCAGCATTTGCAGCAGATTCTGCAATGGAAGCAGCTGATGCAGGTATTAAAACTTGTGTAGCTATAGTTGATGGAATTCCATCACACGACATGATTAGAATTAAAAGATACATGAGAAGATATTCTAGAACAGAGAAAATGACTTTAGTTGGACCTAACTGTGCTGGAATTATTAGTCCAGGAAAATCGATGTTAGGAATAATGCCTGGGCACATTTACAAAGAAGGTAGAGTTGGAATTATAAGTAGATCAGGAACATTAGGCTATGAAGCTGCTCAGCAAATGAAAAATTTAGATATAGGAATATCAACAAGTGTTGGTATTGGTGGTGATCCGATCAACGGAAGTTCTTTTAGAGATATAATTGAAAAATTTGAAACTGACGATGAAACTGATGCTGTATTAATGATTGGAGAAATAGGAGGACCACAAGAAGTAGCAGCTGGAGAATTTGCAAAAGAAAATATGAAAAAACCAGTTATAGGTTATATTGCTGGATTAACAGCTCCAAAGGGAAGAGTTATGGGTCATGCTGGAGCGATAGTCTCAGCATATGGAGAAAGTGCAATCGAAAAAGTTGAAATTTTAAAAGAATGTGGAGTTACAATTTCCAAAAATCCGTCAGTTATGGGTGACACAGTAAAATCTGTTCTTGATAAAATGTAAATGCCTTACGATGATCAAAATATTTTTGCAAAAATTTTAAGAGGAGAAATTCCTTGCAAAAAAATTTATGAAGATGATTTCGTATTATCTTTTCATGATATAAATCCACAAAAGAAAGTTCATGCTTTAGTGATACCTAAAGGGAAATATATTAACCTGGACGATTTTAATAAAAATGCATCCAAGGATGAGATTGTTGGACTTATAAATGGAATATCTATTGTGGCTGAAAAATTAGGTATTTCATCAGAAAATGGCAATGGATATAGAACTTTAGCAAACATTAATGAAGATGGAGGACAAGAAGTTCCACATTTACATTTTCACTTATTTGGTGGTGAAAAAGTAGGTAAAATGGTTTCGTGATTACAAAAATTAGTCGAAATTATTTAGAGATAAAATCTATAGATGAATTAAATTATTCAAAAAGCCCAAACAATAAATGTGAACTACTTAAGATAAATCCACCAGATTTTCAAATAAATAAATTTTTTTATAAACAAATTGGGAGTGATCATAGATGGATTGACCGTCTAGTTTGGGATGATCAAAAATGGGTATCTTATGTAAGTAATCCAAATGTTAAAACTTATGTATTGAAAGAAAATGACAATTTGGTTGGATACTTTGAACAAATTATTAATCAGGAAAAAAATGATTGCGAAATAGCATATTTTGGAATTTTAAAAGAATTTTATGGAAAAAAATATGGAGCTCATCTCTTGTCTCTAGCAATTACAAAGTGTTTCGAAAAAAAAATTAATAAGGTATGGCTTCATACTTGCTCATTAGACCATGAAAACGCCCTTAAAAATTATTTATCTCGGGGAATGAAAATATTTAAGTCAGAAACAATAAATTTAGATATTAATTAGTATAATTTCTAATATCGAATATTTTTTGATCGACTTGAATATTTTTCTCAACAATCGAGAGTTTTGTTTCAACTTTATTTTGGTATATATCGATTGTTGACCAACCAACTAAATTAAGACTTTGATTATCAAAGTAAATAATTATATCTAAATTTTCGTAAGTTAATTCAAATTTGTAATTATCACCGACTGAAATCTCTTCCCCAAGTTCTCTAATTTGGCTGATAATAAATTCCTTATCCAAAATTAGATTAAGAGGAGTTTTGTCTAGAGAATATCTAAAATACTGATTATTTTTGTTTGAATTTATCAATAATGACTTACCATTAGAAACTAAAACTTTCTTGTAGAAGTCATCATATTCACAAAAAATTTTTTTTGGGTAATTAATTATGCAATTTCCTGTCTCAATTTTTTCATCAATTTTTTGTTTAAATTTAAATTTTAAATTATCTGTAGAAATTAAATTTGAAATTATTTGAGATTTTACAGACCCATGAGTAATGGTTGTAGATAAAAAAAAAAATATTAAGATTAATTTTTTCATTTAAGAACTTCTCTTTTCCCCACATGATTAGCTTTACTTACTTCACCATTTGATTCCATTTGGTCAATTATTCTTGCTGCACGGTTATATCCAATTTGTAGTTTCCTTTGTAAAAAAGACGTAGAAGCTTTTCTTTCACTTTTAATGATTTCAAGAGCAGTTTCGTATAATTCATCTAGATTTTCATCATCTTTGTTTGACGATTTTGTGTCTTTTTCATCAGCAAAATTTAAAATTTCATCAACGTAATCTGGCTCAGCTTGATTTCTTAAAAAATTGTTAATTTTTTCAATTTCATTCTCAGATACAAATGGTGCATGTATTCTAACAATTCTGTTCGCAGAAGACATGTAAAGCATATCACCTTTTCCAAGCAATTGTTCAGCACCTTGTTCGCCAAGTATGGTTCTACTATCTATTTTAGAGGTAACTTGAAAAGATATCCTTGTTGGAAAATTAGCTTTTATAGTTCCTGTAATCACATCAACACTAGGTCTTTGTGTTGCCATAATAATATGAATTCCAGCAGCTCGCGCCATTTGAGATAATTTTTGAATATAATTTTCGATTTCTTTACCAGCAACCAACATAAGGTCAGACATCTCATCAACAATTACAACAATATATGGCATCGATAATTTATGTTTATCATTGTACCCATCAATGTTTCTAACTCCTTCTCTGGTCATAAGTCTATATCTACTCTCCATTTCTTTAACGACCCACCCTAATACTGATGCAGCTCTTTTTGCTTCTGTGATAACAGGACATAATAAATGGGGGATGCCTTCGTAAGTTGATAGCTCAAGCATTTTTGGATCAATTAATATAAATTTGCACTTATCTGGAGAGTGTCGATAAAGCAGTGATAGTATTATTGTATTTATACAAACTGATTTCCCAGATCCTGTAGTACCTGCAATAAGTAAATGAGGCATAGCACTTAAATCACCTGTAATGGGCATGCCAGAAATACTTTTTCCAAGAGCAATAGGTAATTTTATATTTTTCTTTGAAAATTCAGTGCTAGATATGATTTCACTAAGATAAACGTTCTCTCTTGAAGATTTTGGTAATTCTATCCCAATGGAGCTACTACCCGGAATTGTTGCTATTCTAGCCGACTCGGAACTAGTATTTCTTGCAATATCCTCTGACAAATTAATTATTTTTGATACTTTGACTCCTGGCGCAGGTTCAAACTCGTTTAATGTAACAACTGGTCCGTTGCTTATTTTATTTATTTTACCCTCCACACCAAAATCTAACAATATTTTTTCAAGGGTTTCTTCATCAACTTTTATTTCAGATGAGTTCTCTCTTTCTTTTTTTGTTGGTTGTTTTAAAAAATCTAAAGTTGGAAGTTTAAATTTTAAAGTATTTGATTTTGGTTCTGATTTTTTATCAAAAGAGAAATTTTCTTGAATTGTTGTTGGTTCAATTTTTGGTTCGATATTTTCTTCAGTATCGAGGTATGTTTCTATAACTTCAGTTTTTTTTTGTTTTTTAAATAATAGAAATATTTTTTTTAAAACATTTAAAACATAATTTATTTTAAAATTCACGCTCTTTAAAAACAATAATAATATTAAAGTAATTAATATGTAATAAGAAAAATTTTCTGAGCTTTTAACTAAACTTAAGATATACGTTTCGTTGTATAAATTGCCTAAAAAACCATTATTTCCGTTTATGACCAGCCAATAAGAATCTTCTCTAAATGCTGAAAAAAATAAACTAGCTAATAAAATGTAAAGTATTATGAAAAAAGAATTTTCAATAATTGATAGAAAGCTTTTTGAAATTGCAACGCTTAAACCAGTAAAGAAAAAAGTAAAAGGAATTAGTAAAGAGACTAAGCCAAAACTTTGAAAGAACAGGTCAGATATAAAACTTCCTTTGGACCCCATCAAATTTTTAATCAATGTATTTTCTGGAAAAATAAAATTTGGATCTTCAGGGGAATAAGTTACTAACGATGCAAAGATAAAAATAGATGCTAATATTATTATGATCCCTACTAATTCAGCCAATCTATTTACACAAAAAGTCCCAATTTTGTTAATTAATTCTCTCATATTACACAAATCAGATTTGTCACTTTTACCATTATACTATTATTGTTAAAATTAAATAATAAATGAATACATGTTTAATAGGCTTTAATCTTACAAACTTTCTCCTGGCTATATTATTAAGTAAAAAAGGTTTTGAGGTAGATATTGTTTTTGATGAAAAAAATAAATCTAAATCAAATAATAGAACAATTGGTATTTCAAAAAAAAATATTGAATTTCTGAAATCAATTTTAAATATTCCAAATCAATATCTTTGGCCAATATTTCAAATCGAAATTTTAAATTTAAAAAATGATCCATCAAAAAAAATAAAATTTAAAGATAAAAAAGATGAAAACTTTTTCTTAATTAGACAAAGTGATTTATTACAGTTATCTTTAAAAAAATGTAAGCAATTAAAAGATATTTATTTTTCCAAATGTACACAAAATGAGATTTTAAAATTAGAAGAAACAAATAACTATAATTTAATTTTTAATTCTCAATCAAACAATATTTTGATAAAAAAATTCTTTTCAAACAGTATTAAAAAAGATTATGCTAGTATGGCATTTACTGCGATCCTAGATCATAAAAAAATAAATAATCACGCAGCTGTACAAGTTTTTACAAAATATGGACCTTTAGCTTTCTTGCCACTATCTAAAGAAAAAACTTCCGTAGTTTATTCGGTCCAAAAAAAATTTGGACTTAATTCAGCTAAAATAAAAGATGAAATTTTAAAGCACTCAAAATATTATAATTTAAAAAAAATCTCTGAATTAGAAAATTTTGATCTCAAGTATTCTTTCCCTAGAAAATTTGTTCACAAAAATATTCTTTGTTTTGGGGATGCTTTGCACAAGATACATCCCCTTGCTGGACAAGGATTTAATATGACGTTGAGAGACTTGAAACTCATTTCTTCTATAATAGACAACAAGTTGGAATGTGGATTAGAGATTGATAAATCCACACTCCTCGAGTTTAGAGATAAAAGCAAACATATAAATTACATTTTTGGGGTTGGTATAAATTTCATTAATGAATTTTTTAAATTAGATAGTGAGTTTGAAGGTAAAATATCTGAAAATATTTTTAGTCTATTAGACAAAAGTGAATTCTTCAAACGTAATTCAATTTCTATTGCTAATAAAGGTTTAAATTTTGCTATTGAATAGTTTTATTTGTAAAATTGTAATTAGTGTAAGTAACTAATATTTCCTCTAATTTTTTTTTTCTATCCATTAAATTTTTTGTCTCTAATAAGATTTGTTTTTCCTCCAATGTAAATGGTGAAGCCATCGACAAAGTATTTATTGTTTGCTCAACACTTTGGTTTTCAAGATCTTTCCAATTAATTTGATAACCTTGTTGCTCAAATAGTTTCTTTAAATCATTAAAGACTTGTTTTAAATCAGAAAACTTTATTATTTCTTTTTGTTCGACCAAGTCATTTGAAAAGTTATTAAAATTTACTTCACACTCTCTGTATAGTTTACTGGAACTTATTTCGCCAATAGTTTCATATCTACATATTCCATTTAAAACTATAAGATATCTTCCGTCGTCTGTTTCATTAAAACTTGTAATTTTACCAATGCAGCCAACTTTATGTAGATCTGGTTTTTTTAAATTTCCAGTTCTCTTTGGCTGGATCATTCCAATATATCTATTATTCCTCATACTATCATCAATCATTTGTATATATCTTGGCTCAAAAATATTAAGTGGAACAGTTGTTTTAGGAAAAATAATAAAATTAGATAGTGGAAAAACAGGAATTTTTTTTGGTAAATCTTTGTTTATCATATTGATCATTTAATTTAAGTATAAGTATATAGTATTACATCATTATAATTCAATGAGAGAAAAAAATTTAAATTTCAATAAACAAAAAATATTAAAATTTTTTCAAGATAAAAAATACCTCAAAATATCAAAGATTTCAAAATCGATTTTAAAAGCTTTTGCAAATGATAAAGAGATTTATAAAATTATAATATATAGTGAGATTAACCAGAAAAATATTGACAAAGCTTTAGTTGTCTCTGAAAAACTTCTACTTTTAAAAGATGACGCTGAGACAAATTATATTCACGGAAATGTTCTTAAACTAAAAAATAAATTTGAGGAGGCAATAATTTTTTATAAAAAAGCTATTGAGTTGAAACATGATTTTTTTGAAGCATATAATAATCTAGCTAGTTCACAAAAAAAAATTGGTTTAATTAATGAAGCAATTCAAAACTATAATAATTCTATTAAAATAAAAGAAAACAATCTCGAGGCATATTTTAATTTAGGAAATTTGTTATATGATGAAAAAAAATTCGATGAAGCTCTTACATCCTATGAAAAAGTTATAGAAATTAATAGAGAATTTCCTAAATCGTATTTTTTAATTGCACAAATAAAATCTGTTCAAGGAAAGTTTGAGGAAGCGAAAAATTATTTTTTAAAAGCAATTGAGAAAGATAAATTTTTGTCAGAGGCCTATGTTCATTATGTAAATACCAGAAAAATTAAAGAGGACGATAGTATCATAAAGGTTTTAGAGGAACTTTTAGAAATAGAAGGTCTTGATAATAAATTAATACAAAACTTTTGTTATGCCCTAAGTAAAATATATTTTGATATTGATAAAATTGAACCTGGATTTAAACTACTAAAAAAAGCAAAAGTAGCTTACACAGCATTAAATAATTATTCAATAACTGAGGAAAAAAATCATTTTATAAAAGTAAAGCAATATTTTTTAAGCAATAAATTTCCAAAGTCAGATTTTAATAATACCTTCAAAAAAAATCCTATTTTTATTATTGGTATGCCAAGATCAGGCACTAGCCTAATAGAACAAATTGTTTCAACACATTCAAAGGTTTATGGTGCAGGCGAACTAACCATTCTTCCAAAAATAATACACAATTCTATTTGGGATAAAAATACAAATCCTCAAGAACTATTAAATTTTGTTAGGGAGGAATATTTATCTAAAATCTCAAAACTTAATACAAATAAAGAATTTATAATTGATAAAATGCCATTTAATTTCTTTTATGTAGGATTTATTTTAAACTCTATTCCTGAGGCAAAAATCATACATATGCATAGAAATCCAATGGCGATTTGCTGGTCAAATTACAAAGCAAATTTTTTTGATAATATTGGTATGGATTATGCCCACAAATTAGAAACTATTGGAGAATTTTATGTAATTTATAATGAAACAATGAAATTTTGGAATGAGATCTATCCTAATAGTTTAATTGAAGTTGATTATGATAATTTTGTAATGGATTATGTTTCAGGTTCTAAAAGTATAATTAAAGATATAGGTTTGAATTGGGAGGACAAAATTTTGAAATTTCACGAGAATAATAGAGCAGTTGAAACAAACTCTTTGTTGCAAGTTAGAGACCAAGTATATCAAAATAGTTCAAAAAATTGGAAAAAGTATGAAAAATATTTAATTCCTGTTATGGAAATACTTAAAAATAATAATATTAAATTCTAAACAATGATTCTTTGGATAGCCTCTTACCCAAAAAGTGGCAATACATGGATAAGATCACTTCTTAGCTCATATTATTATACAAATGATGGAGTTTTTACTAATGATTCTTTATTAAAAAATATTGGTCAATTTCCTGAAAAAAAACATTTCAAAAAATTTGATTATAATATGACAGTTCCTGGTGATACAGCTAAATTTTGGATTCAAGCTCAGGAGCTAATTAATAAAGACAAAAAACTCAGATTTTTTAAAACTCATAATTTTTTAGGAAAAATTGGTAATACTCAATTTACAGACGAAAAAAATACTTTAGCTGCGATATATATAATAAGAGATCCACGAAATGTTATTACTTCTCTAAAAAACCATTTTGAGATGAGTTATGAAGAATCTTTGGAATTTATGGTTAATGAAAGAAAATACACTTACGACTATTTCAAAAAAAATGATTTTAGTGATTTTCAGTTTTTAAGTTCATGGGAAAAAAATTACCAAACCTGGATTAATAATAAAATTTTTCCGACACTAGTTATTAAATATGAAGACTTAATCAAACAAACTTATGAAGAATTTAAAAAAATAATAAAATTTGTAGATAATTTAATCGAAAAAGACAATGAATTTCAAAAAACAAAAGCCCTTAATGCTTTGTCAAGCACAAGTTTTACTAACTTAAAAAAAATTGAAAATACAAAAGGTTTTTCCGAAGCTTTGGATTCAAAAATAAAAAATGAAAGGATACCATTTTTTCATTTAGGGCCAGAAAATAATTGGAAAAATAAGTTGGATAAAAACTTTCAAATTAAGGTTAACGAAGTTTTTAAAAAGAACCTACAAGAATTGCATTATCTTTAATTTTTTCTCACAAATTTTGCTACTTGCTTAATTGAAAAAAAACTACTAATTTAAAAATTATTATAAGCGGGCATAGCTCAGTGGTAGAGCGTCTCGTTGCCAACGCCATAATTCAAGCTCTTTTTCCTTTAGTAATCATAGTCTTTCTCAACGTTTAGTTGATCTCGACACACTCACGACACAGTTCGATACAAAAATGAACATAACTTTAAACCATTATTACATCTAAATTGTTATTTAAATGATTGATTATATTTTTTACTTATGTGTAGATATATTAGTTTGGTTAGCAGATCTTACTGGAACTACTTATGAATTAATAAATATTATTATATTTATTATAGGTTATCCTTTATTCGTATTTATACTTATTGGAATAATTTATTATCAAAATAAAAAATTAAAAAAGCTTAATAGTAAATACTAATTTTTTCCCCAATAATGTTTCTTAACTAGCTTTTTTATAAAATTGTCTATTTTATCAGTCGAATCTTCTTCTAAATCCTCAATTTTCCGAAAGTCACTATTGAGTGATTGAGCAATAGAGGCAAAATCAGGCAACGGTGTTTCTTTAGGATTTTTTTTATTTTCTTCTTCAGTATCTAGTATCAAAATTGCGTGTAATCCATCAATAATTAACTTAGCATCTTTCTTATCCATTCCTTTAATTGTGAAGGCGTTAATCATGATTTCGTATTCTGTAGTAAAAACCTTTCTAATATCTTTATTTTCAAGAAAAATATCCTGCATAAAAAATTCGTCTTTTTGAAAAGCAGATTTAAATATTAATTTTTTATTATTTCTAACTTTAGACACGTATGCAATTAAGTAGAAAGTAGTTAAAATTTCTGAAATTATATATGTGTTTTTTTCATCAATATATTTTTGAAAATTTTCTGGGGTCGATTTTTTATGAATTTCAAAAAATTCAAAGAGCCTCAAAAACTCTTTAGATGAATTTTTAATAACTTTTTTTTGATCTAAGAAGTCTAGAATTAAATCACCCAACATACGCGTAGCATAACAAATAATTCATTTATCATCTATATATTCGACACACTCACGACACAGTTGGTTTTAAATTTTAATAATTTAACTAACACTTGCATTTCTAAAAACCGCTAACTATAATAGTTTTTTAACAAGCGGGCATAGCTCAGTGGTAGAGCGTCTCGTTGCCAACGAGAAGGTCGTGGGTTCGAGTCCCATTGCCCGCTCCAAAAAAAAATTATGAGTGATTTAGCTAATAAAAAATGTGTTCCTTGTGAAGGAAATATTCCTCCTTTTAAAATAGAGGAAATACACAACTATTTAAAAAAAGTTGATGGTTGGACAGTTAAAGAAGATGGATTAGATGGTTATCATTTAACAAAAGATTTTAAATTTGAAAACTTTTTAAAAAGCCAAGAATTTGTAAATAAAGTGGGAGAAATTGCAGAAAGTGAAGGTCATCACCCAGATATATGGTTTGGATGGGGATATGCTAAAATAAAAATCTATACTCACGCAATAAAAGGATTGGCTGAAAGTGATTTTATATTAGCTGCAAAAATTGATAAAATTACTAATGCTTAAAGTGACGTGTTTTTGAAAATACAAGCACAGTCTCTGTTTCATTAGCATATTTTATAATCTCTTTATCCCTAATTGAACCAGAGGGTTGAATAACTGCGCTCACACCTGCTTGAACTAAAGTTTCAATTCCATCTACAAAAGGAAAAAAAGCATCAGAAGCAGCGACTACTTCATCATTCTCTTTTATTTTTTGAAAGTTATACATTTTATCAATTGCAATTTTACAACTATCCAGACGGCTTGGTTGACCCGATCCTATTCCAACTGTTCTATTATTAGAGGTAAGAACAATCGCATTAGATTTTACATATCTGCAAACATTTAGGGCAAACATTAGTTCTCTAAATATTTTGGACGAAGGTTTTTTTTTAGAAACTACTTGAAAATTTTTACTTTCAAACTTTTTATTATCAGGTGATTGTATAAGTAAGGAGTTAAAATTTGAGACAATACTATTTATGTTTTCTAATTTAATTTTTGAAGAGTCTATTATTCTTAAATTCTTTCTTTTTTTTAAGATTCTAATAGCATCTTTCTCATAACCATTGCCAATTATTACTTCAAAATAAGTTTTAGATAATTCAGCTGCCAGCTTGATATTAATTTTAAAATTACAAGAAACTATTCCACCAAAGGCACTTATAGGATCTGAAGATAGCGCTTCTTTAAAACTACCAACTTTGTTTTTGTTAATTGATACACCACAGGGATTTGCGTGTTTAACAATTACTGTGCCAACTCCAGTTGGTAATGATTTTGATGTGTTAAGTGCTGCATATATATCATTATAGTTATTATAACTGAGTTTTTTTCCATGTAGCTGATCTAAATTTGTTGATAAAGAATAGCTGTATATTGAAGCAATTTGATGTGGGTTTTCTCCATATCTAAGTTTTTCAACAAGGTTTGTTGATATTACTTTTTTATTTGGAAAACTTGTCTTATTTTTTTCTATAAAGTAATTTGAAATCATTGCATCGTAAGATGCAGTTTCAGTAAAAGCCTCCTCAGACATTTTTTGTCTAAAAGATAATGAAGTTGATCCTTTATTTTCATTTAATTCTGATATTAATTTTTCGTATTGATCCAATTTTGTGATAATTGTGACATCTTTATAATTTTTTGCTGCTGCTCTGACCATTGTTGGTCCACCAATATCAATATTTTCTATAATTTTATTGTGATTTGTACTTTTATTTAAGGCTTTCTCAAATGGGTAAAAATTTACAATTACTAAATCTATATTTTCAAAATTATAAGATTTCATTGCAAGTTTGTGGGATTTTTTATTTCTTTCATTTAAAATTCCAGCATGAATTTTTGGGTGCAAGGTTTTCACTCTTCCATCAAGAATTTCTGGAAATTTTGTAAAATTTGAAACCTCATTACATTTAAAACCATTTTTTTTTATTTCTTTAAATGTCCCACCAGAGCTTATAATTTTAATCTTAAATTTTTTAAGAACTGATAAGATTTTTTTTAAGTTACGTTTATCTGAAACTGAAATTAGAGCCTGTGATATTTTTTTCATTCAATTTTAGTTATTTCCCATTTTATCACCTGATCATCTTTTTCAGTCAATCCAGAGATAAAAATATTTTGATTTTCTAAATAATTATTTTTATTACCAAAATATAATCCAGTTTCAACATCAATAGACCCATTTACTGAATAAAATCTCCAAGCAGAATTTTCAAGTTCAATTAGTATTATATTTTTATCCTGAGTCTTTGTTACTTTTGTGGTTGGCATCAAATGGAATCTAATATCAAAACTTGTAGGTATAAAATTTTTATTTTTGATAAGTTTATCTGTTCCTACAAACTTGTTTTTTTCTGGAAAAAATTCTAATGACCTTTCATGAATAGTTCCATAATTTTTTAAGTATCCATCGTGTGAACTTTTAATTAGCCAATAGTTTTTTTCACATACAATATTTTTTTTTGAAGTATTGAAATTTGATTTATTATATATTTTACCTTTAAAATTTCTCTTAAAAGTAACTATAGAGTTGTTATTTAGTATCAAAGTAGAGTGTGCTGCAGTCGATCTTGAAATCAGATTCAATTTGTTTTTTATATTTTGATAATAACCTGAATTGCAAATTATTTTTGTTCCTCTATATATTGCTTCAAACGAAAGAGGTCCACTTTGGTAATTTTCAGAAAATTTACTTTCTGGAGGAGATCCAATATCCATTCCTAAAATTACGTGTTTATTTTTTAAAATACCGTATCCACCTAAATCTCTTTTTTCACTTTTAAAAGAGTATTTTTGATAATCCAGATAAATATCAAAATCTTCTAAATTGCTATTATGATTACCATTAAATAATAAACTTTGTTTAACTGAACCCCAAACAAAGTTATATCCCTTGCCCAAGTGAAAAATTATTTCATCAAGATATTCAGGGATTTCAGTGGATGACTCTTTCAAAAACTCTCTTAAAATAATAAAATATTTTAAGTAGAATACCAGTTGTCTAATATTTCTAGATTTTGGAAAATATTCAGTATCAAAAGAGGTGGTTATTATTTTTTTTAATAGTTCTAGTCCAAAATCTAAATATTTTTCATGATTATAAGATACTCCTGCTAAAATAATTGCAGAACATCCTATTAATTTATCATGGTAATTGTCCGATCTTTTTATTTCATTAATTAAATGATTTGTTTGTTTAAAAATTATTTTATTAAATTTCTCTTTAAATATTTTGCCCCCTTCATCGTATGTTAATTGTGAATTTGTGATCCATGAAATAATTCTTCTTGATAAAGTGTCGATTTCCCACAAATCATCATTGTATTTTTGATTACTCTCAATCCATTTATCAATTACTGATATACAAATTTTTTTAGAAGACTTTAAATCAACTGAAAATAGCCAAAAAAAATTATTTAATTTTTTATAGTCCTTATAAGAAAGTTTTTTTACTTCCCAAATTTTTTCTGTTTCAAAATCTTCAATTTTATTTTTTGTTTTTTCATATTTTGCAATTGAACCCAAAATTTTTAAGGAAGGTTTATAAGTTAATGCTTTAAGACTTTTTGATGAGATTCTCTTGTCGTAAATAGCAGAATTTAAATAAATTTTTCTTATTTTTTTTAAGACTTGATAAAGTGATTGATTAATAATCAGCGTGAAATTATTCAATTTCATTTTACACTAATCTTAGTGTCTCAATATTTTTTTTAATGTCCCCTCTATTTTCTTTAAAAATTGTAGTACCAGAGACCAATATATTTGCTCCAGCATTCAGAATATCTTTAGAGTTTGAAAAATTAACTCCACCATCAACTTCAATATCAAAATTATAATTATTTTTATCTTTTATTTCTTTGAGTGATTTTATTTTATCCAATACCTCTGGTATAAATTTCTGGCCTCCAAAACCTGGAAATACGCTCATTATTAATACTAAATCAATATTGTCATAGTAGTCAGATATTGTTTTAATTTCAGTATCAGGATTTAATGAAACACCTACTTTTTTATCCAAACTTTTAATTAAAGATATTGTTTCTTTCATGTTTTCTGTTGCCTCTGGATGAAATGTAATTATATCAGCGCCAGCATCTGAAAAGTCTTTTATATATTTATGCACTGGGGATATCATTAAGTGTACATCAAACTTCAATGAACAATGTTTTCTAAGCGCCTTAATGACTGGTGGACCAATTGTGAGATTAGGAACGAAATGTCCATCCATCACATCAACGTGGATCATGTCTGCTCCACCTTCTTCAAGCCGTTTTATTTCATAAGCCAATTGACTAAAATCTGCTGATAAAATTGATGGTGAAATTTGAATTTTTTTCATTAGTGCTAGGTTTACTAGTACCAATTTTTAAAATTTAATTGAATTAAAAAATTGATAGATTTGTCTTGAAATTTCACTCTCAAGAGGAAAAGACAACATTCCCATTACAGAATAACCCAATATCCAAGGCATTAAATAAAATCTAATCATATAAAAAAACCAAGCGACATATAATGGTACCAGAGGTCCAACAATAAAAGAAGGTGTTATTGGTTTAAATACATTAATCAAAGGATTTGTATATTTAACAAAAACTTTCATGAAAAAAAACTCAGAGTCTTCACGTTGAAAAATATTCATTGCAACTCTTCCAATCAAGGTCCACATAATTATTCCAAGCAAATAATCTATAAAATAGATTAAAGGATGAAAGTTTGCTGACATTTAAAATTTATATTGGAAAAATAGTTGAAATTAAAGGGGCGAAATTAATCGCCCCTTAAAAGAGTTTATTTAGTGTTGTTTACCAAGAATTGTTTTACCACTCGGTACACGTACGTTATCAACCATTTTTTGAGTAGCTTTATCTGGCTCTTGTGTCATTAAACTTACAACAACCATAGAAACTAAACTTACAGCTGATCCAAAGATACCAAATGTTAATTGTGTAATACCTAGGAAACCACTTCCACCACTTCGTACCCAAACTAAGTACCAAGCACCTGAAACTAAACCTAAGATCATTCCAGCAATTGCACCTTGTCTGTTGGCTCTCTTCCACCATACACCAAGTACAAGTGGGAAGAACAATCCAGACATCGCAAAGTCAAATGCCCAAATAACCGAACCTAAGATACCTTGTATCTCCATCGCTGCGATAGTTGCTCCAGCAAAACCAATTACTACAAGTAATACCCTTGCAACAACTAGTCTCTTTGCAGTTTCCGCTTTTGGATCAATGATTTTGTAGTAAACATCATGTGATATAGCGTTTGCAATCGCTAGAATTAAACCATCAGCTGTTGACATGGCAGCAGCCATACCTCCAGCAGCAACCAGACCCGAAATTACATATGGTAATCCTGCGATCTCTGGAGTTGCTAATACAACGGCTTTACCACCCATGAAGAACTCGTTTAATTCAACAGTTCCATTTCCGTTAAAGTCGCTGATAAACATCAAGTTTGCTTGGTTCCAGTTTTGATACCAATCTATCGCTTGAACTTCTGCTATTGATTTACCGATTATACCAGTTGATAAAGTTGGATCAATCAATGACAACTTGGATAGTGTAGCTAACATTGGAGCAGAAGAATAAAGTAAGAAGATAAAGAATAATGACCAACCTACCGATTTTCTAGCTGCTTTTACGCTTGGAGTAGTGAAGTATCTCATCATAACGTGTGGTAATGAAGCTGTTCCCATCATCATTGCCAATGCTAATGAAATAAATGCCCAAGGTGTAGCGTTAACTGCAGAGTGAGCTTTAGTTATTCCTGCTAAGCCTTTTGGTACTAAAGCAAGATCTTCCTTAGAATTTGCAACGAAACCAAACTGCTGTTCAAGTTCACCAATTCTAGCAACCTCATCAGCTAACATAAAGTGAGGGAAGAACCCTGCACCCATTTTGTTACTGATCCAGAATACTGGAAGTAGGTAAGCTATAATTAGCACGATATATTGTGCAACTTGTGTCCAAGTTACTCCTCTCATACCACCCAACATTGAACATAATAAGATACTTATTAATCCAATATAAACAGCGTACTGAAATGGAATATCAAGTGCAACAGATGCAATAGTTCCTGTAGCGTTAATTTGAGCTGTTACATAAGTGAACGATGCAACAGTTAAAACAGCCACCGCACAGAACCTAGCTAAATTACCACCGTATCTTGTACCTATAAAATCTGGGACTGTGTAACAGCCAAATTTTCTTAAGTATGGTGCTAATAAGGATGCAACAAGCACATAACCACCAGTCCAACCTACAAGTAGAGCCATATAACCATAACCTTTAAAGTAAATACCACCTGCCATTGCAACGAATGAAGCACCAGACATCCAGTCTGCTGCTGTGGCCATTCCATTGAACACTGTTGGTACTTGCCTTCCAGCTACGTAATAAGCATCTGCTTGGGCTGTTCGTGATAGATAACCAATTAATGCATAGATGAATACTGTAAATGCAACAAAAGCGATACCTATCGCTTTAGCAGACATACCCATCTGTTCAGCAATTGCCATGATGACTATGAAACCTATAAATCCTCCAGTATAAATTCCATAAACTCTTGGCAAATTATCTATAAAACTACCTTTCATTATTCGTCCTCTCTTTCGCTAAAGCCGAACTCTTCATCAATTTTTTCTTGCCTATTTGCAAACCAGAAAATTAAAATTACAAAGATTCCTAGAGATCCTTGACATGTAAACCAATATGTCCACGGATATCCAAAAGGTCCAGTGACCTCGTTCATTTCAGCTCCAAAGAGAAAGATGCCAATTGAGAATACAAACCATATAGCAAGTGTTATAAACAACAAGCCACGGGTTTTTTCCCAATGTTTTGTTTGATTTGACATTTTTACCTCTCTATTAAGTTATAACTTGATAAAACCATAACCATTATCAGAGCTTTGAAAAGACTAAAAATTATACATATAAAGTACTTATTTACTTACTTTTTTAAGGTATAATTGACTCACCTCACATAAATTATGGGAAAATACAAATTAACCTGGAAAGATCTCACTCTAAGAGATTTCAAAATATATTTATTCGCTATGTTCAAAGCGTTTATTCCAAAGAAAAAAATCAAAAATTTAGACCAATTAGAAGAGTTTATTCAAACAAAATCTGCATGGGTAACTCAAGTTACTTTGTATAACTATTTAAAAACTAGAATGGGAACGAGATATGTACTTCATTTTGAAAATGATGTTTTTATGGGATCAGTAAATCTTGCAAAATGGAATATTTATTCGGTATCTTTGCAGGATTTAACTTTTTTTACGTTCTCATATTTAAATGTAAATTTTAATTTTCAAGAAATAAATAAAGCGAAAGAGATTTTCAATAAGATTTTAGATGATGAAATTTCAAATAAGATGCCATTGGACATAATTGAGTCGGCTAGAAAAAGTTTTGATGAAAGGTTAGAAAAAATTAATTGGAATGAATATTATCAAGATTTGCCATTCAATCCTAGTGCTTTGTCATTATATAGATGGGCCCCAATAGCAGAAGAGTTGAAAACTTTAGATCGACAGATTGTACTTAATTCAATGATTTTAAAATGGGATATTATAAAAAAAGAATTCGTAAGTTTAATTCAATTTTAAATATTTTTCCTATTTTCAACTAAACTGTTTACAACACTAGGATCTGCCAAAGTGGTAGTATCACCTAATTGTTGATGTTCATTAGCAGCAATTTTTCTTAAAATTCTTCTCATTATTTTACCAGATCTTGTTTTTGGAAGACCTGGAGTAAAATGAATAAGGTCTGGAGTTGCTAGAGGTCCAATTTGTTTTCTTACCCAAAGTTTTAAATCTCTTTCAAGCTCCCCTGTTTCTGTTTCTCCAGCATTTAGAGTTACATAACAGTAGAGACCATTTCCTTTAATATCATGTGGATACCCAACTACTGCCGCCTCTGCTACTTTTGGATGAGCTACAAATGCACTTTCTATTTCTGCAGTTCCCAGGTTATGTCCTGATACTATAATTACATCATCCACTCTACCTGTTATCCAATAGTAACCATCCTTATCTCTTCTACATCCATCTCCTGTAAAATATTTTCCATTAAACTGAGAGAAGTAAGTATCAATAAACCTTTGATGATCCCCATAAACAGTTCTCATTTGACCAGGCCATGATTGTGCAATACAAAGTCTTCCTTCTCCAGCACCTTTAATTTCATCACCGTTTTTATCAACTAAGACTGGTTTAATTCCATAGAACGGTTTTGTTGCTGAACCTGGCTTAAGTGGAATAGCTCCAGTTTGAGGAGCAATCATAATTCCACCTGTTTCTGTTTGCCACCATGTATCTACAATCGGGCATTTAGAATTTCCTACAGTTTTATAATACCACATCCATGCTTCAGGATTGATTGGTTCTCCAACTGTGCCTAAAAGTTTTAATGATTTACGTGATGTTTTTTTAACGGGTTTATCGCCTTCTCGCATTAGAGCTCTGATTGCAGTTGGAGCAGTGTAAAATGTATTTACTTTATATTTGTCAACTATTTGCCACCATCTTGAACTGTCAGGGTAATTTGGAATACCCTCAAACATAATTGTAGTTGCTCCATTGGAAAGTGGCCCATAAATTATATAGCTATGACCTGTAACCCAACCAATGTCAGCTGTGCACCAGTAAATATCTTTTGGCTTATAATTAAAAATATATTGATGTGTCATTGAGGCATAAACCATGTATCCACCAGTCGTGTGAAGTACGCCCTTCGGTTTACCTGTTGAACCTGATGTATATAAAATGAATAAAGGATCTTCCGCATTCATTTCCTCCGGTTCACATTGATTTGAAACATCTTTAATTAAATCATGGTACCAAACATCTCTTTCATTATCCCAATTGATATAATTACCTGTACGTTTTACTACAATGCATTTTTTAACATTTGGACAATTTAATAGCGCTTCATCAGTTGTATATTTAAGAGGAATAGTTTTTCCTCCTCTAACTCCTTCATCTGCAGTAATAATGTATTCTGACTCACAATCGTTAACTCTTCCAGAAATAGACTCAGCAGAAAAACCACCAAAAATTATTGAATGAACTGCGCCAATTCTCACACAAGCAAGCATTAAAATTGCAAGCTCAGGTATCATTGTTAAGTAAATAGTAACTCTATCACCTTTTTTAATTCCTAATTTTCTTAAACCATTTGCTGCTCTAGATACTTTTTGATGGAGTTGTTTATAAGTTATTTTTTGACTATCTTTTGGATCATCTCCAACCCAAATGATTGCAGTTTTGTCTTTTTTATCTTTTAAATGTCTATCAATACAGTTTGCAGATGCATTTAAAGTTCCATCTTCAAACCATTTAATTCTTACATCTTTAGTACTGTATTTTACATCTTTGATTTTTTTATATGGTTTAATCCATGAAATTCTTTTTCCTTCTTTTCTCCAAAATTCATCATTGCTTTTTATAGATTGAGAATACTTTTGTTGGTATTTACTTTTATTTGCTAAACTACTTTTTATCCATTCAGGTTTTGTTTTTATTATTACCTCTGAGACTTGATTTGCCTCTTGCTTTTGAATTTTTATTTTTTTTTTAATTTTTTTTGAAGATTTTTTTTTGATTTTAGAGCTATATTTTAATTTTTTAGAAATTTTTGTTCTTTTTTTTGTAATTTTCTTTTTTTTTTTAGGCATGTAATAATTTAATTTTAAATTTTACTCATGTTATTTATAATTTTCCAGCTTTTATAATCAACTGGCATTACTGAAAGTCTACTTTGTTTGATCAAAGCTAAATGGCTTAAATCCTTATTTTTTTTGATATTTTCAAGAGTAACTGGAGTTTGTAGTTTACTTTTAAATCTTACTTTAACAGCAACAAACTTCTTTTTTTTATCTGTTGGGTCTATAAAGGCAGCTTTGATGACCTCGACTATACCGACAATTTCTTTACCAATATTAGAATGGTAAAAAAAACAGAGATCACCCCTCTTCATACTTTTTAGATTATTTGCTGCTTGATAGTTTCTAACTCCATCCCAATTTGCACCTTTTGATCCAGCCTTGATTTGTTGATCAACAGACCAGACGTCTGGTTCTGACTTAAGTAACCAGTATCTCATTATAATTCTACCCCTGCTCCTTTTAGGAATTTGGCATTTGCATCTAGAGGAAGTCTTGGATCTGCGGGTAAATCTAAATTATCAAATTGTTTATTTTTAAATTTTTCTAATCCTACCATTGCTATCATTGCAGCATTGTCACCACACAAATGTAAATCAGGAAAAATAGGTTTGAAATTATGTTGCATACTTACTTCAATTAATTTTTTTCTTATACCTTTATTTGCAGCTACTCCTCCAGCTACTACAAATGAACCTTTGTTTGTTGAATTTAATTTTTTAAACTCATCTAATGCAACTTTTGTTTTTGTAAACAATATTTCTTCTATTGTTTTCTGAAATGATGCTGCAAGATCAAATTTTTCCTGATCACTTTTAATATTTTTTACAATTCTTAAAATTGCAGTCTTTAGTCCTGCAAAAGATAGATTGCATCCACCTTTATTAATTATTGGTTTTGGTAAATCATATTTTTCTGGATTTCCTTTTTTGGCAAACTCTTCAATTTTAGGCCCTCCAGGAAAATCTATACCCAACAATTTTGCAGTTTTATCAAAAGCTTCCCCCAATGCATCATCTATTGTAGTACCAAGTCTTTTATAATCTCCCAAACCATTTACAGATAGATACTGACTGTGGCCTCCAGAAATCAATAGTAGAAGATAAGGGTAATCAATTTTATCTTGGAGTTTTGGACTTAAAGCGTGTCCTTCTAAATGATTTATCCCTATAAAGGGAATGCCCAAAGTTGATGCTAATCCTTTACCAAAACTTAGTCCAACTGAGAGACAAACTATTAAACCAGGACCATAAGTCGCCGCTATCGCAGAAACTTTATTTAATTCAATTCCACTATCGCTAATTGCTTTTTTCGCTATAAGGTCGATTTTTTCAACATGTGATCTAGCAGCTAATTCAGGAACTACACCACCAAACTCTTTATGAATATCAAATTGACTTGAGATTATGTTTGATAGAATTTTTGGTGTTCCATTTTGTTTATCTTGAATTAATGAAACTGCTGTTTCATCACAACTAGTCTCTATACCTAATATTATTGGTTTTTCTGACATAAAATTTTTTTTTTAATTAATACAATTAAATTATAAGAATGTAATAGAAATTAATTTTATGAAAAGAGATAACATCATAATTGGATCAAGAGGAAGTAAGCTTGCTATAATTTATGCAGAAAAGGTGAAGAGTGAGATATCAAAATTCTATTCTGGAAAAATTAAGATAAGAAAAATTATAACCAGCGGTGATCAAAATCAAAATGAAAGACTTTCAAGTATGGGTGGAAAAGGAATGTTTTCGACAGATATTGAAAAAGAACTATTAGAAAATAAAATTGATATAGCCGTTCATGCTCTCAAAGATATGCCATCTGCCGATACTATCGGACTAACAACAAATTGTTTTTTGAAAAGAAATTCACCAAATGAAATACTAATCAGTAAAAATTTAAAATTTAATGAGCTTAAGCAAGGATCAGTTATTGGTACGTCCTCATTTAGAAGAGAATATCAGTTAAGAAATGTTAGAGCTGATTTGGTATATAAATTGATAAGAGGAAATGTTGATACAAGAATTAAAAAATTAGAAAATGATGAGTACGATGCAATCATTTTATCAAAAGCAGGAATAGACTCTTTAAATTTACAAAATAAAATTACAGATGAATTTGATGTTTCAAAACTAGTTCCTTGTGCTGGACAAGGTATAATAGCAATACAGTGCAATGAAAATAATCCAGACATACTTAGATTAATAGAGAAAATAAATGACAAACAAACTAGAATTATTGCAAATACAGAAAGAGAAGTTCTTAAAATATTAGAGGGAGATTGTGATACAGCCATAGGCGTTTTTGCAACAATAGAGAACAATAAAATTGAACTCACAGCAGAATTATTCTCTGTTGATGGAAAAAGCAGATTTTTTATCAAGGAAGATGATGACATAGAAAATCACATGATTTTAGCAAAAAAGATTGCAGGAGACTTGAAGATTAAATCTAAAGGATCATATAAAGGTTAAAATGCACATACTATTAACACGACCTCTAGAGGATTCTAAAGATTTGATTATGAGGTTTAAAGAACTAGGTCATCAAGTTTCACATCTGCCAGTAATAACAATTGAAAAAAAAGATTATGAGGACCCAAATTATAATGAATTCAGAGGAATAATTTTTACAAGTTCTAACGCAATTAAAAATTTAGACATTTCAAAAATAAATAAAGATATATTTTGTTTTTGTGTAGGAAATGCAACAGAGAAAATTGCAAAAGAAAAAGGTTTTCAAAATATTTTTACTGCTGAAGGAAATGTTTCAAATTTAAAAGAAATAATTTTACAAAACTTCGATCCTAAAAATGGTAATTTAATTTATGTAAGTGGAGAGCTAGTTTCTTATGACTTGGACAAAGAATTAAAAATAGAAGGTTACTATGTGAAAAGAATTATTAATTATTCTGTAAGTTCCATTGAAAAATTATCTGATGAATTTGTAGGGCAATTAAAGAATTCTATACCAGAGATAGTTTTTATTTATTCTGAAAATAGTGCTCGTAGTTATCTAAATCTGCTTAAAAAATATAATTTAATTGATAATTGGATGGATACAAATTTAATGTGTTTAGGTGAAAAATCATCAGCTGTTCTTAACGAAATAAAGTGGAAAAAAATATTTTTATTTAATCCTGGTGAAGAAGAGTATTTACTATATAAAATTTAAATTATGGAAGTCTTAAACAATTTTAAAAGCTTATTCTTATCAGTATGGGAAAAAGGCATCCTTGGGATAGATTTTTTTCAGATCCTGGTTGGTTTGGGAATTTTTCTTCTTTTTCTTGTTTTTAGGGGCTTAATAAGCAGATTAATTATTAAAAAACTTGAAATAATTTCCAAACGCACAACTAATAAACTTGACGATACATTTGTTAAATCAATGATGGGACCTGCAAGGTTTCTTCCAATTGTCTTAGGAGTTTTTTTTGCGAGTTATTACATGTCATTTTCTGACGACATGAGAGATTTTGTGGACAATTTAAACAGGACTTTAATAACCATTTTAATATTTTGGATTATTCATCAAATAATAGAGCCAATTTCTTATATTTTAAGTGGATTAGATAAAATTTTAACAAGAGAACTAATAGGATGGATTATTAAATCTTTAAAAATTCTAATTTTTATTTTAGGTGCTGCTGCGGTTCTTGAGTTATGGGGAATTAAAATTGGACCAATTATTGCTGGTTTAGGTTTATTTGGAGTTGCTGTTGCATTAGGTGCGCAGGACTTATTTAAAAATTTAATTTCAGGAATTTTAGTTCTAGTTGAAAAAAGATTTAGGATGGGTGATTGGATCAGAGTAGACGGAATAATAGAGGGTGTTGTTGAAAAAATTGGATTTAGATCTACAGTGATAAGAAAATTTGACAAATCACTTGCAATAATTCCAAATTTTCAATTTGCTGAAAACGCAGTAATAAATGTTAGTCAAACTACGAACTGGTTAATTAGTTGGATAATTACACTTCAATATGACACCACAGTTGACCAACTTAAAACTATTAGGAATCAAATAGAAGAACATATAAATAAAAGTGAGGATTTTGACCAATCAATTGGAGTTGCTGTGAGGGTGGACAAATTTGCAGACAGTTCCATAGATATGTATGTAAGATGTTTCAGTAAAACAAATAGTTGGAACGAATGGTTAAAAGTAAAAGAGAATTTGGCGCTTTCTATAAAGCAAATAGTTGAGACAAATAAAGCTTCTTTTGCATTCCCAAGTCAATCAATATATGTAGAAAAAAAATGATAGCTATTTATTACTTAGCTCTTCAAGTTTTGAAATTATATTCTTATGTAGTAATTGGCTATGTAATATTAAGCTGGTTGGTTGGTTTTAATATAATAAATACTTCAAATAGATTTGTTTATTCCATATTACAGTTTGGTTATAGGTTTACAGAACCAGCTCTATCAAGAATTCGAAGATTTCTTCCTAATTTAGGTGCTTTTGACATTTCCCCTATCATTCTTCTTTTGTTGATATGGTTTGTAGAAATGTGTATGAAGCTCTACTTAGCACCAATTATATTTAATTAATTTATGATTTTAATCGATGGAAAAAAAGCTGCGGCTGAACTTAGACAGGAACTAAAAGAAGAAGTTTCTGAATTAAAAAAAAAATATAATCAAGTCCCTGGTTTAACAGTAATACTAATAGGAGATTTAACTCCTAGTCAAATTTATGTGAGAAATAAGGAGAAATCAGCAATTGAGGTCGGCTTAAAATCTGATGTAATAAGGTATCCAGACTCAGTCGAAGAAAAAACTGTTTTAGGAAAAATAGAAGAGCTAAATAAAGATAATAGTGTTTCAGGAATTTTAGTACAGCTTCCACTGCCAAAACATATTGATAAACAGAAAGTTATTGAGGCTATTGATCCAGCAAAAGATGTTGATGGATTTCATCCTATGAATGTTGGTAATTTATCTTCCGGATATGAAAGCTCAATTCCATGTACACCTCTTGGATGTTATCTTCTTATTAAAAAAATTGAACCTAACTTAAACGGAAAAAAGGCAGTTGTAGTTGGTAGATCAAATTTAAACGGAAAGCCTATGACGCAATTATTATTAAAGGAAAATTGTACCGTAACTATCACTCATTCAAAAACAAAAGATTTAAAAGCAGAGTGTTTAGAGGGGGATATTATAGTGGCAGCAGTTGGTATCCCTGAATTAGTAAAAGGTGACTGGGTTAAAAAAGATGCAATTGTTATAGATGTTGGAATTAATAAAACGGAAAAAGGTATAGTTGGAGATGTAGCATTTGATGAAGTTTCAAAAGTTGCAAAAGCATTAACACCCGTTCCTGGAGGTGTTGGCCCAATGACTATCGCGTGTTTACTAAAAAACACAATAGATTGTTTCAAAAGATCACAAAAAAATTAAATTATTACTGTGAAAAAATTAGCAATTTTTATTGTTATTTTTTTAACTTATAACTCATTCACAATAAGTATGGAAAATAAACCTTATCATCACTTACCAGATGGAACATTTAGAAATCCTGAAGGATCCCCTGAGAGAAATAAAAATTTTAATTGGTCATTTAAAAAGTTTAGACAAGAAAAAAAATATTTGGATATGACTGTTCCGAGTGATCATGTTGTAGAAAAAAGTAATGTAATTAAAGAATTTAATATCCTAAAAAATGATGATTATATTGGTTGGATTGGTCATGCTACTTTTTTGATTAAATTAGGTGAGACCACGATTATTACAGATCCTGTTTTTTCCAAAAACGCTGGACCACTTATATTTGGGCCCAAAAGATTTACTGAACCAGCTTTAAATTTAGATGAATTACCAGAAATTAATTTATTTTTACTAACTCATAATCATTATGATCATCAAGATATGAGTACAATAAGAAAATTTCCATACAAGCAAGCAAAGGTAATGCTTCCTCTAAAATTAGGAAAATATTTTAAACGGTATAAAGACGTTAATGAAATGGATTGGTACGACGAGATCACAGTGAATAATGATTTAAAAGTAACTTTTTTACCAGCAGTTCATTGGTCTAAAAGAAGTTTGACAGATACCAATAAAACTTTGTGGGGAAATTTTTTGATTAATTACAAGGGTAAAAAAATACTTTTTGCTTGTGATACAGGTGTTGGAAATATTTACAAAGATCTTGGTGAGAAATATGGACCAATAGATTTAACGATTTTAAATATAGGTGCTTATAACTTTTACCCCATGGCACCCTATAAAGATAAATCAACTTATCACACAAATCCAGAAGAAGCATTGAGCATAGCCAGAAATCTCAAAAGTAAAAAGGTTTTAGGAATGCACTGGGGAACATTTGTGCTTTCCTTAGAACCAATTATGGAGCCAAGGCAAAGATTTAAAGATAATGCACAAAATTATGGATATAAAAGTGATGAAGCTTTAATTTTTAAAATTGGAGAGTTTCAATCACTTAAAAAACTTCTTAATTATAATTAACTTTTTTTCATTAACCAGAGCCCATTTTCATTTAGAAAATAAATTTTTCCAGATACAGGGTGAACTTGAATATCTCTAATTCTTCCAATTTCTCCTTTAAAAATAACCTCTTCCTCTACTTTATCTAAGTCATCAAATTTCAATTTCCTTAAAGATTGATCTTTAAGAGATGTAATTAACGCATGACCATTCCATTCATTAAATTCCTCGCCCTGATAAATAGTAATTGCACTTGTTGCTATTGAAGGAACCCAATATTTTATTGCTTTTGTAAATCCTGGTTTCCATTTTGGACCTATAGGTAAACCCGAGTAATTCTTTCCTCCCCAACCAAGAATTTTCCAACCATAATTTTCACCTTTTTTTGCTTCACCAAACCAATCTCCACCTTTAGCACCGTGATTACTCATATAAACTTTACCGTCAAAAGGTGAAACAGTCAGTCCTTGAGGATTTCTAATACCAATTTGATAAATTTCAGGTAACCAGTTGGGTTTTCCATCAAATTTAGGATTATCATTTGGAATACTTCCATCTAAATGAATTCTGATTATGCTACCTGGATGTTTTGATGTATCTTGTGCGATCATCCCTTTGCCTCTTTCACCAGCTGACGCGTAAAGATATTTACCCTTAATAGCTAATCTAGAACCAAAGTGATAGCCAGAATCTATTGGTGGATTAGCTTGGAATATATTTCTAAAAACTAAATTTTTTTTATCTAAATTTGCTAAAGCTATTGAAGTACTAGTTTTCCCATTTCCTCTATTTTCTGTATATGAAATCCAAACTTTATTTTCTTGATGTAGAATATCAAGCAGTCCTCCTTGTCCATCTTCCAAAAAATTAAGATTGTGCTCAACATCGTTAACTTGATTATTAATAATATTTACAATCTTAATGAGACCACCTTTTTCAGTTATTATCATTTCATCATTATTTAAAAAAGAAGAGCCCCAAGGATTATTTAAATTAGCAATCTTTACAAATTTAAAGTTTTCCGAATTAGCTTTTGAAAATGAAAGTATAAAAATAAATAGAAAAAAAAATTTTTTCACTCTAGGATAGCTTTGATCTTCCACCGTCAACTGCAATTATTTGACCTGTAACCCAAGAACTTTCATCAGTAATCAAAAATTTTGCTAGCGAAGCCGAGTCTTTTCCTTCTCCAATTCTTTTAAGAGGATGTGCTTTAGCAATTCCCTCTGCTAAAACTTTATTCTTTAACATTGGTTCAGCTATTTTTGAATTTGTTAAACTAGGTGCAATACAATTAACTCTGATATTTGGAGCAAATTCAGCAGCTAATGACACAGTAAGTCCCTCAACAGCTGCTTTTGTTGATGCAATTATAGAGTGATTAGTAAAACCTCTTTGAGCTGCGACTGTTGAAAATAGTACTATTGACCCCTTATTTTTTTTTAATGACTCTTGGTACCCTTTTATTAAATCTATTGCAGAGTAAAGATTAAGCTTCATACATTTGTTTAAATCTGTTTCGGTTACCATTCTAAATGGCTTCAGATCAATTGAACCAACGCAGTATGCTATACCTTTAACTTCCTCAATGTCTGACCTTAGTTTTTCTACAAAACCATCATCTAAAACATTTAATATAGTGTAATCACAGTTAAATTTTTCAGATAAAGATTTGGTTTGCTCCTCATCTCTACCTACTAGGTGAATTTTTTTACCTAGTGAGTACAATTGCTCTGCTAAATTAGATCCTATTGATCCTGTTGCACCAACTATTAAATATTTATCTGACATATTTTTTTTGAAGGGTTATATATAGGTAATGAAATTATTTTTTCTACTAGGAAACCAGCTATTTGATGAAAAATACTTAGAAAAATTTAAAAAAGACCATATTTTTTATATGGCTGAGGATTTTGAACTATGTACTTACGAAAAACACCACAAAAATAAAATTTTGTTGTTTCTCTCGTCCATGCGGTCGCATGCAGAAAGATTAAAAAAAAGTAATTTTAAAATTGAATACTCATCAATAGAGGAAAAGATATTTAAGTTAAATTACACTGAAAAATTAAAAAAAATTATAAAATCAAAAAAAATTACTGAAATTTCTAGCTTCGAAATTGAAGATAAATTTTTTGAAAAAAAAATAAGTAATTTCACCAAAAAAGAAAATATTAACTGGAATATTGTCCAAACACCGATGTTTTTGAATTCAAGAGAAAACTTTAAAAAATATCTATCAAAATCAAAAAAACCTTTTATGGCTGTCTTTTATAAAGATACACGAAGAGAATTAGATGTTTTAATTAAAAAAGATGGAACCCCCGAGGGAGGAAAGTGGAGTTTTGATGAAGATAATAGGAACAAACTACCAAAAAATATTTCAATTCCAAAATTTCCAAAAATAAAAGAGACATCTCATACAAAAAAATTAAAACTTATTATTGAAAAATACTTTAAAGATCATCCTGGAAATGTGGAAAACTTTTGGTTTGCAACGGAATATGAGGATGTCATCAAGCTATTAAATTTTTTTATTAAGGAAAAATCTAATTTATTCGGTGATTACGAGGATGCTGTTGATCAAAAAGACAATATATTATTTCACAGCGCATTAAGTCCTTATATAAATTTAGGATTAATTACCCCTGAGCTTATAATAAAAAAAATCTTAGATTTTCATAAGAAAAATAAAATTAGATTAAATTCATTAGAGGGATATATCCGACAAGTTATAGGGTGGAGAGAATTTATGAGAGGTATTTATCAAAGTTATTCTAATGAAATGGAAACAAGAAACTTCTTTAAACAAAATAGAAAAATGAAAAAAAGTTGGTACGATGGATCAACTGGCCTTCCACCTTTAGATTACGCAATTAAGAACGCGTTGAAATATGGATGGTCACATCACATAGAGAGATTAATGATTTTGTCTAATATTATGAACCTTTGTGAAATTAAACCTAACATCGTTTATAAATGGTTTATGGAAATGTTTGTTGACTCCTCTGATTGGGTTATGGTTCCAAATGTTTATGGTATGGGCTTGTTTAGTGATGGAGGTATTTTTGCAACCAAACCTTACATTTGTGGATCCAGTTATTTTATGAAGATGATGGATTTTAAAAAAGGAGAATGGTGCAACACAATGGATGGTTTGTACTGGAGGTTTATCAACAGGAATAGAAGTTTTTTTTTAAAAAACCCAAGATTATCGATGATGGTGAGAATTTTTGATAAAATGAAAGCTGAAAGGAAAAAACTGATATTATCCGAGGCAGAAAAATTTATAAAACAAAATACAATCCAGTGAAAAAACAAAATCTACCTTCTAAAATATGCCCAATATGTAAAAGATCATTTGCATGGAGACGAAAATGGAAGTTGAACTGGGAAAGAGTTAAATATTGTTCTAAAAAGTGCTCGAGATCTTAAATTAGCAGCAAGAGCAACTACTTTTTTTTTCTTTTTTTATCTTTTCAGGATTATCTTTTTCTATTTTATTTTGAATAACTTTAGACTCTTCAAAAACTTTTTTCTTTAAAATTTTATCCTCGATATAGGCATACAATGAACTAAAACCTAACTTAGAAGCTCTTTTTTCTTCATAGGCTCTTCTTCCTTTTAAGTTTTCAATAATTTCTAATATTTGAGGATTATTCATAGAAATAATTTATATCACATAAAATTTTTATTACAAAATATGCTCTATAATCTTGGGAATATATTTTTTAAAATTAAAAAATCCTTTGTTACAATATTTCCATGCGTTTTGATCAATATTTCTATATAAGAAATGAATTCCTAAATTATTCGAATTTAAAAAATCTAAATTCTCACCTATTGTTGGATATAAACCACAACAATTTTCAACATTTGTTATTTCACTAATGTTAATAATTTCACAATCAATAGATTGATCTTTTAATCTTTTTTCTTGATCCTCAATTAACTGAGATTTAAATTTCAATAATTTCTCACTAAGCTTTATAGATCTATTATTATTTTTATTAGAAACTAAGTAAATTTTCTTAAAGTGTTTATCTTTAAAGTCAGTAATTTCGAATGAGAGATTATTTTCAAAAACCAACAGGTTTTTTTCTTCAAAATTTTGTGGGTTAGTAAAATTTTGTTTTACTACATTATAAGATTTTTCAGATACTTTTGGAGGAGCATTTTCATTTAATTTAACTTTTTGAAATCTATTGTTAGTAAATTTTTTAATATTCCATTCACTCGCTAAGTAATGTTTACCTTGAGTTTGAATACCCGCAACCCATCTCCATCCAAGTGTATTTGAAGCAGCATCTCCATCAAAAAGATGTTGCATAAAAAATTCCGCACCTAATTGCCAAGGTAATTCTAAAGTAAAAATCCAAATACTAGCGAACCACATTCTTGTGTGATTATGTAAATAATTATTCTCTTTAAGCTCGTTTACCCATTCATTGAAGCAATCTATATTTGTTTTTCCATCAATTGCAGACAGATAATCTTGATTATTTTGAAATTCTTTTTTTATCTTATCTAATTCTAGAAGATAATCTGTCCAAACATTAGGTCTTAATTCTAACCAACCTTTCCAATATGTTCGCCATAAAACTTCCTGAATAAATTTTTCATTTTTTGAGAAAGAAAACTTACTTAGTGATTTTTGTATCACTTCTTTTTCATTAATTATCCCATGAGTTATATATGGTGATAAACAAGACACATTTAACCTCTTTTCAGGTCCAAAATCAAAATTTCTTAGTCTAGAATATTCTGAAAGATTATTTTCAACAAAATTATCTAATTGATTTATGGCCTTAGCCCTTGAAGCTTCAAACATTGCTTTTAATTATTTCGATTTTTTTTTCTTTAGACCTAATTTATCACTGTGTCTCAACCTTAAAACAACAATTGCTCCAGCAATTAACAAAATTGCAACTGCTTCGTAAACAAGTGCAGTAGGATCCATCTCCTTACCTTGTAAAATAATAAATCGGGCAAGAGCCGTTATCGCAATAAGCAATGGAAGTGTAATACTAATAGACTGCTGGTTCCAAAAAACTCTAACCATAGCTAGCACCTCTAAGTAAAGAAACATTAAAAGTAAATCAGCTAATGTTACCAACTGATTGGTGAACATATTTTTAATTTCTATGCCAACAGCAATAACTGTGCTCACTAAAATAATACACATTAAAGCTAATTGTAAGTTTTTTGTAATATTGTCCATTATTTACCTTTAGTAAATGGTAGCCATTTTTCAAACGCTGATTTTAAAGGACCATCATATGGAATTGAGTAAGAATTTGGATTCGGACTAGTTAAAACTTCAATACCTTTTGAAAAAATAAAAATAAATACTATTACAAAAACAATTACCATTATTTTAAAAGGGTCAAAATTTTTTGTTTGAAAAACACTTGCGGATTTTGCTTCTGCTTTATGGAATTGTTTAAAAGTCATGTAGACAGCAAATATTAATCCTATATGAGCTAAAAAAAGACCAGCCCACCCAAATGCAAAAGTTGTATATGAAAAAACATATAAACTAAAAACTGTAGTCCAAATAAAACTTAAAACTAATAAAATTTGTAGTCTTACTGTTTTAGGAAGTGCACGTAGATCATTTTTGCTATCATCAAATAAAATATTTGCAGCATCTTTCATCCAATTTTTAATTGATTCCATATTTCAAAGATATAATTTTTTATAATTTAAACAAATGCTAATTTGCCCTAAACTTTACAGTTAACGAAGCTTTTTTTTGTGAAAATTGATAAATCTCTCAACATTAGATTTATTAAATGACTTGTTCTCCTCAAATGAAACTTTCTTCATTGAATATGCACTACTATTAGTAACTCTTGATTGAATTGTAATATTCCCTTTATATAATTTAAGCTTGACTGCGCCATTAACTTTACTTCTTTTTAAATCAACAATTTTCTGAAGTTTAAATCTTTCTTTTGAATACCAGTAACCATTATAAATCAATTCTGCATATCTAGACATTATTCGATCTTTCTTATGCATGGTTGCTTTATCTAAAGTAACAGACTCAATTGCTCTATGTGCATTAATTAAAAGAGTTCCACCAGGTGTTTCGTATACACCTCTAGATTTGATGCCTAAAAATCTATTCTCAACTAAGTCAACCCTTCCAATTCCATTATTACCAGCGAAATTATTAAGTTTTGACAGTAATTTAGCGGGTGACATTTTTTTTCCATTAATTCCAAAAGGATCACCATTTTTAAAATTTATAGTAACATAAGTTGGTCTATTTGGTGCTTTTTCAGGTGAAACAGTTCTTTGAAAAATAAATTCTGGAGCTGAATTTCTAGGGTTCTCCAAGACCTTTCCCTCTGTCGAGGTATGAAATAAATTATCATCCACAGAAAAAGGTGGTTCTCCTTTTTTATCATTTGGAATTGGAATATTGTATTTTTTTGCGTAATTAATTAAGTCAGTTCTTGATTTTAATTTCCAAATTCTCCATGGAGCAATAATTTTTATATTTGAACCAAAATAATGATAACCTAATTCAAACCTTATTTGATCGTTGCCTTTTCCAGTCGATCCATGCGAAACAGCATAAGCTTTAAATTTCTTAGCAACTCTTATTTGGTCTTTAGCAATTAAGGGGCGTGCAATTGATGTACCAAGTAAATAGACACCTTCATAAATTGCATGTCCTCTAATCATTGGGTAAATGTATTCTTTTACAAAAATATCTTTTAGATCATTTATTATTATCTTTTTTACACCAAGTTTTTTTGCATTTTTAATAATTTTATTTTTATTTATCTCTTGGCCAATATCGGCAGTGTAGCATATTACTTCTGCATCATAATTCTCTTGAAGCCACTTTAAAATTATAGAAGTATCTAACCCTCCAGAATAGGCGAGCACTATTCTTTTTTTTGACTTCATGATTTTATGTGCAATTTTTTTTTGCTGAATTGTATGCTTTAGTAAAACCCATCAAAGAATAATGATCAATTGTTTGAGATCCTGATTTATTATATGCAGTAACCATTATTCTTGACGCTTTTTTCATTCTTTTTATAATTCTTTTTTCTATTTTACTGCTTGAAATCCACGCAAAGTCTTCCTGCGCAATATCAAATTTATATTTAGATTTTCCAGATGATGCTATTATTGAATTTTGACTATTATATTCGTAACCTGATGTAGTGCTCACCTCGTCTGAAATTTTATCAGTTGGCCTAAATGTAACAAATAATCTTGCCTCTCTATCTCCCTTTTTTGGAGATTGTAAAACAGGTTTAGATTGAGCAAAACAAATTTTTCCACTTGTATCTAATACTTGAATTACTTCCCAGTCTTTAAACTTTCCAATTTTTTTAACTTCTTCAGCAAAGCCTGATGAAAATGTTAAAAATAAAAAAATAATTGAGTATCTAATTACGGACATGGATTTGGAAAAATTTTTTGAACATTATTAATTGCATTTATTACTTCTTGATCTAATTTGACTTTTACACTTTCTATATTAGTTTTCAACTGATCCATGGTTGTTGCACCTATGATCACGCTAGTCATAAATTCTTGCTCCTCACAAAATTTAATGGACATTTGACTCATATCTAGACCATATTTTTCACTTATTTTGAAATATTCCTCTACTGCTTTTTCAGTATTGGGCTTTCTATATCTGGTCCAAAAATCATAATCTCTTTCCATTCTCGAGCCCCTTGGCAATTCTCCATTTCTATATTTGCCTGACAAATATCCACTTGCCAAAGGTGAATAGGAAAGACATCCTATCTGTTCTCTTATAGACACCTCTGCAAGTCCGACTTCATAAGATCTATTCAGCAAACTATAGGGATTTTGAATAGACATCATTCTTGGTAAATTTTTATCTTTAGAAAGTTTAATATAATTCATCACTCCCCAAGGAGTTTCATTTGATAGCCCTACATATCTAATTTTACCCTTATCAACATATTTTTTTAACTCATTAAGAACATCTTCGAATTGATTCCATTCATTTTCTTTATGTTCATAACCCAATCTTCCAAAGTTATTGACATTTCTTTCTGGCCAATGCAGTTGATACAAGTCTACATAGTCAGTGTTCAATCTTTTAAGACTATGATTAAGCGCATTTTCTAAATTTTTACCTACAAAACTATTTTCACCTTTTCTTAAGTAATCCCTAGATGGTCCAGCAACTTTTGTTGCTAAAATAATATCTTCTCTTTTTCCGTTTTTTTTTAACCAATTGCCTATGATTTTTTCTGTATGACCGTAAGTTTCCTTTTTTGGAGGAACTGCATAAAGTTCAGCTGTGTCCCAAAAGTTTACACCCTCATTTAATGCAAAATTCATCTGTTCAAAGGCTTCCGCTTCAGTATTTTGTTCTCCCCAGGTCATTGTACCGAGACAAATTGTGCTTACTTTAAGGTCAGTATTTCCTAATTTTTTGTAATTCATTTTTTAAAGTTATTTTTACTTATATTTTGGTGGCTTGAAAATATAGAAATATGATATTATATAAATCTTATGGAATTCAACAAAGAAAATATTTTAAATAAATCTACAATTGCAAAACAAGCAGTTGCAATGGATGAAGGTTTAAGAGCCTACATGTTAAAAGTATATAACTATATGGCTACAGGAGTTCTGTTAACTGGAATTATAGCACTGTTATCTTTCAAAATGTCGGTTGTTACAGATGCAAATGGTTCAATTGTTGCATTAACTGAATTTGGTAATACTATATATATGTCAGGATTAAAGTGGGTAGTAATGCTCGCACCTCTTGCAATAGTTTTTTACATGAGTTTTGGAATTAATAAAATGAGTTCATCAAAAGCTCAAACTACCTTTTGGATATTCGCAGCTTTAATGGGTCTTTCTTTGTCCTCAATTCTTTTAGTTTACACAGGTTTAAGTGTTACTAGAGTATTTTTCATATCTTCAGCAACTTTTGGTGCAATGAGTATTTACGGTTACACAACAAGAAGAGATCTAACTAAATTTGGATCTTTTTTAATGATGGGCTTGATTGGAATTATTATTGCTTCACTAGTTAACATTTTTCTTAAATCTTCTATGATGTATTTTGCAATTTCTATAATTGGAGTATTAATTTTCGTGGGCTTAACTGCTTATGATACTCAAAAGATTAAGAATATGTATGTTGCCTCAGACACTGGAGAATTAATGGGCAAAAAAGCAGTTATGGGTGCTTTAACTTTGTATTTAGATTTCATTAATTTATTTATAATGTTGCTGAGACTCTTTGGTCAGAGAAGATAATTAATTTTTTAATTTTTTCCAATTAGTATTCTTTAATAAATTTTCAAGATCAAATGAATTTTTTAATATCTTACCATTGGTATCAGTGATCAAATATCTTAAGTTTTTGTTTGATGGTTTAAAATTTTTACAAATTTTATAGATAGCATTTTCTGCAGCATTTTTAAAAACACTAAAACTTACTTGTTTGCTAGAAATAGAAAGCCCGTAGTCTCTCCAAGATCCTTCAGATACCATTTTAGCATAGAGATCCAAAATAATTTTCAACTCATTCTTTTCGAAAAAATACTTTATTTCCTCATCTTTTTTTAAGTTATTTACAACAAGTTTTAAGTTTCTATTCATTTATCTTGTACTTGTTAATCAGACCAATTTGAAAAGCAGTAAAAATAAATGTGATTGGAAGCATTCCCCAAACTTTGAAGTTAACCCAAAACTCCTCTGTTTGCGTTCGCCAAATTACTTCATTTAATAATGCAAGACCAAAAAAGAAATACATCCATCTATTATTTAAGATTTTCCAGCCTTCGTCACTTAATGGTAAAGATTTTCCTAAAATTTTTTTTAAAACAGGCTCATCTGTAAAATATTTTCCGAAAAATAAGGCTAACGCGAATAAAATATTAATTATTGTGGGCTTCATGTAGATGAAAACTGGATTATCAAAATATATTGTTAAACCTCCAAATAATGTAATTAACACTCCACTTATCAGTGGAACCATTGGAATTTTTTTCTCTAGTATCCAAACTATAAGAACTGCAATTATAGTTGCAACTATGAGTGGAGGTATAGCTATTTTTAAATTTTTATCGTTATTATAATAAAAGAAAAAAAAAATTACTAAAGGTCCAATATCTGTAATAAATTTTAAGAAAGATTTATTCACTGCTACATATTATCAGATTAATAAAACAATCATATTTTTTTTATTGATTTTTTTTTTCAAATATCCATATTTGTTTAGTGAGCATTCAAAAAGCTAAATTTTCAATAGGTGATGTAGTAAAGCATAAGCACTTCGAATTTAGAGGTGTGATTTATGATGTGGATTTTGAATTTAATAATTCAGAAGAATGGTACCAATCAATACCTAAAAACGTTAGACCTAGAAAAGACCAGCCTTTTTATCACCTACTCGCTGAAAATGATGAAATAACATATGAAGCATACGTGTCAGAACAAAATCTTTTAACAGACGACTCGGAAGAACCCATTAAACATCCATTGATAAATGAGATTTTTTCGGGGAAAAAAGGCTCAAGTTATTTTAAACCTTCAAATTAATCGAAAGCCTACTTTTTAACACATTTTATACAAACAGAAGTCATAACTTATAAATATTATTAACTTATATCTGGCTGAGAATGCTTATTAATTCCATTTTTATCTCCCTCAGTATTCTCGGTCAGACGATTTATCAAAATTTATATCGATTATTTATGTTATAAAAACTCATGTTAAATTATTTTAATCCTAGTAACACTTTAAAGGTTATTAATAAGCTTCAGAAATTTATTTTTGCGTTATTTATTGCAGTTTTAATTCTTGGATTGTTTGAAGCTTTGGTACTTTCTCCTGAGGATTATAAACAAAGCGACTCTGTAAGGATAATGTATGTTCATGTTCCTGCAGCTTGGATTTCACTTGGCATATTTTCTGTTATATCAATCTTATCTTTTGGAATTTTAATTTTTAAAAATAAAAATTTTATTTTAATTTCTAAAAGTTTAGCACCATCTGGCTTTGTATTTAATATTATTGCATTGGTTACAGGCTCAATCTGGGGAAAACCCACATGGGGTACCTGGTGGGCTTGGGATGCTAGAATTACATCAATGTTACTTCTCGCTGTATTTTACTTGATGTTCATGCTGAGTTGGAAAATTTTTGAGGATGAAAAGAAATCAATTAAACTTAGTTCATACATTGCAATTTTTGGATTAATAAATGTTCCAATAATTAAATTTTCTGTTGACTGGTGGTCAACTTTACATCAACCGTCTTCTGTAAATGTATTTAAGGAAACCACTATTCACTCAACTATGCTCATGCCATTAGGTATAATGACTGCGGCATTTGCACTTTTCTCAATTTTAATATTTTTAATGAAATATCATACAGAACTGCTAAAGATTAAAAATAAAGGATTAGATAGATTATGATAAGTGAAATTTTAAACATGAACGGATACGGTTTATATGTTTGGTCATCTTTCATGTTTACTTTGTTAAGTTTTGGTACTTTATATTTCGTAACTAAAATTCAGCTAAATAAAGAGTTAAGGAACTTTCAGGCTAAATTTAGAAATTTAGATATTGAAAAAGCTGAAATTGCAAAAGAGCAAGAAATTTACAGAGGAATTTTATCAAGTACTTCAACATCTAAAATTTAACTTTAGATTTTCATGTATGGTAAAAAAGTCAAGATACGAGCCTTTTTTATTATTTTAGTATTCACTTCAGCAATTCTTATCACTTTTTTGGTGATCAATTCATTAAAAGAAAATGTAGTATTTTTCAAATCACCGACCGACATAAATAATTTAAATCAAATAGAAAGTAAAAAGATAAGAGTTGGTGGGATGGTTAAAAAAAACTCAATAGAAATTGAAAATAAAAATTTAAAATTTGTAATTACTGATTTTAAAAATGAGATAATTGTAACTTTTAGTGGAGCTGTACCCAACTTATTTGAAGAGGGAAAAGGAGTAGTTGCAGAGGGATATTTAGAAGATAAAAAATATTTAAAAGCAGAAAAAATTTTAGCAAAACATGATGAAAATTATATGCCTCCAGAGGTTAAAGAGGCAATGCAAGGAAATTAGAAATGATTAATCAAATCGGAGCTTATTCATTATATATTTGTTTATTTGCATCTGTATACTTAATATTTAAATCATATATTTCCTCAAAAAATTTTGACAAAAAAATTGATCTAACATTTTTTGCAACTTTGTCAGTACAACTATTTATGACAATTTTAAGTTTTTTTACCCTAGTTTTTGCTTTTGTTTTTTCTGACTTTTCAAATATTACAGTGTTCAATAATTCTCATACGTTAAAACCTCTTTTTTATAAAATATCAGGTACCTGGGGCAATCATGAGGGAAGTCTACTGTTGTGGTTATTGGTACTAACTTTCTTTTTGTTCATTTTTTTTGTTACTTCAAAAAAGATGAATGTAAGATATAGAATTTTAACAATTTTATTTCAGGAAATTATTATTTTAGGTTTTTTACTCTTTATTCTTTTTACATCAAACCCATTTTTAAATATTTTACCAATACCTAATGAAGGTTTAGGTTTAAATCCAATTTTGCAAGATCCAGCACTTGCAATACATCCACCACTTTTATATGTGGGTTATGTTGGAACCTCTATTATTTTTTCTGCATCATTAGCAGCTTTAATTACTAAAACTGTAGATAATGTTTGGGCATCTCATATTAAAAATTGGATTTTAATATCTTGGATATTTCTATCAGTGGGAATACTTCTAGGATCTATATGGGCTTACTATGAATTAGGATGGGGTGGATTCTGGTTTTGGGACCCGGTCGAAAATGTTTCATTGATGCCTTGGTTTTGTTTGACTGCATTGCTTCATTCAATAATAGTTCTTAAAAATAGAAATATTTTTCATTCTTGGACTGTAATTTTATCAATCACAACATTTTCATTAAGTATGAGTGGAACCTTTTTAGTAAGATCAGGGATACTCAATTCAATTCACACATTTGCTAATGATCCATCCAGAGGAGTGTTTATACTAACATTCCTATTATTTCTTGTTTTACTGGCAGTTTTTATTTTCTTTTTTAATCAAAAAAATTTTCCAGATACATACCAAAGATCATTCTTAGTTAGTAGAGAGACAAGTATATTAATCAATAACTGGTTTATGATGTTTTTTTTATCAGTAGTATTAGTTGGGACAGCATATCCAATTTTTCTTGAAGTTATTAATGACGCCAAAATTTCGGTAGGACCACCATTTTATCATAAATTAATAGTTCCATTTCTTATACCTTTTTTATTTTTTATGGCATTAGGACCAAATATAAAATGGATAAAAGATAAAATAAATAAACTAAATATATCACAAATTATTTTTTTAATTTTATCTTTTGTAATTTCCTTTTTTATTGTTTTAAATACTAATACAAATTATTTATTCTCAACTTTGTTATTTACCTTCAGTTTTTATTTATTTTTTAATGTAATAAATAGTTTTCAAAAAAAAAATTCCAATTTATCTCAAAAAGTTTCCCATCTTGGTTTTAGTATTTTTATGCTTAGTATTTTATTCAATGGTATTTTATCTAAAGAAAATTCGGCAAACATGAAGGTTGGTGATGAAATTAATTTTTTAAATAAAAAATTAATTTTCGAGAATGTAAAAGTTGAAAGTGATTCAAATTTTAAAAAATTAGTAGGTGAATTCAAACTTAATGACAATGGAAAAATTATTCATTTTAAACCAGAAATTAGAGTTTATAGCCAACCCGAAACCATCACAAGTGAAGCAGATATTTCATCAACACTATTTTCAGATAATTTTTTAGTTTTCAGCCTTATTAAAAATGATGGTTTTTTTAATGTTAGATACCAACACAAACCTTTAATGATTTGGATCTGGATATCAGTATTATTGATGTCACTTGGTGGTGTATTCAGCTTCTTTAAATTAAATGAAAAATAATAAGATTTTTTATTTTATTGTAAGTCTAATAGTAGCAATTTTTTTTGTTTTGCTTTTAGGTTTGAAAGAAGAAAAAAATTATTCCCCACAGTCAGAAACTAAAATGTTAAATAATTCAATTTCACTTAAAGAGCTTTATTCAGGAAAAAATATTTTTCTTAATGATTTATTGCTAGAAAATGAGTTAAATTTAATTAATATTTGGGCTTCATGGTGTTTGCCATGTAAAGCTGAACATCCTTACTTGATAAATCTGAATGAGAGATTTGACATAAATTTAATAGGAATAAACTATAAAGATAACTTAGATAATTCAAAAAAATTTCTATCTGATCTTGGAAACCCATACGATGAGGTTTTGGTAGATAGTGATGGAATAAAATCAATTGAGCTTGGTGCTATAGGTGTTCCTGAAACATACTTAATTAATAATGAATATAAAATTATCAAAAAATTTATTGGACCATTAGACCAAGATGATTATGAAAATATAATTAGTTTAATTAAAAAATGAAAAAAATTATTTTGACAGTCTTAATATTAATAATAACCACTTTACATTCCAATATCTCTTTTGCAGATCAAAACAAGAATATTGATCACATAACTAAGAATTTACGATGTTTAATTTGCCAAGGTCAATCTGTTTATGATTCTCAATCAGATTTTGCATTGAGTATGAAAAAATTAATTCAAATTAAAATTAAAGAGGGAAATACCGAAGATGAGATATACAAATTTTTAAAAGAAAAATATGGTGAGTGGATTGTTTATGAGCCAGAAGTGAATAAAAATACAATTTTTTTATGGGGATTACCCCTTATTTTATTTATTTTTGGTGGTCTTTTAATTATTAGAAAAGTAACTATAAAGTAACTCAATTTACCATGAGATCAATAATTAGCTTAGTTATTTGTTGTGTTTTATCGTTTCCAAATTTTGTGAACGCTGAAAATTCTGGAAACAAATGGAGCTTTTACACAGGTATGTTTGATTTCAGTGATGATGGAAAAAAATCAAATCTTTTTGGAATTCAACATATAAATGAGGATTTATATAGAGAAACTTCTTTTGGTACTCTTCAGCCTGTGACTGGTGCATTCATAACAGCTGATAATGCGAAATATATATATACAGGTTTTCAAATCCCAAAAAAAAACGGATCTTTCACGTTCACACCAAGCTTTACACCTGGCCTTTATGATGAGGGAGATGGAAAAGATTTAGGACATGTGATTGAATTTAAAACTGAAATTCAGATATCTTTTGAGATATCAAATCAAAGTGAAATCGGATTATCTTATAATCATATTTCTAACGCCAGCCTAGGAGATAAAAATCCGGGCGCTAATAGTTATATGTTTAATTTTATAAAAATTTACTGACAGTTCCCTAAGGTATGAAAGTTAAAGATTGCTACAATTTTGAAGATTTTAGAAAACTTGCAAAAAGCAAGTTACCAGACCCAATTTTTCATTATATTGATGGGGGAGCAGATGATGAAGCAACTCTTAAAAGAAACACAAATGCTTTTGATGATTGTGACTTAGTTCCAAGTATTTTAACAAGTGTAGGAGAACCTGATCTGAAGACAGAAATTTTTGGTAGAAAAATTGATATGCCTATTTTTTTATCTCCAACAGCAATGCAAAGTTTATATCACCCGGATGGTGATAAAGCATCAGCCAGAGCAGCAGAAAAATTTAACACCATGTACAGTATGTCTACTATGGCTTCATTCTCAATTGAGGAGATTGCAAATGTTTCAAGTGGACCAAAATTATTTCAACTTTATATTCATAAAGATAAATCTTTTACTGATGATCTAATTGATAGATGTCGAAGAGCAAACTTTGATGGACTATGTTTGACTGTAGATACCTTAGTTGCGGGTAATAGAGAAAGAGATCATAGAACTGGATTTACTACACCACCTAAATTTACTCTGGAAAGTTTAATGAGTTTTGCGATGAGACCTCAATGGGTTTTAAATTATTTAACAAATAAAAAGTTTGAATTAGCGAATATCAAACATAAAACAGACAAAGGTACAAATATCGCTAAATCTGTCATTGATTATATTAATGAGCAATATGATCCAAAGATGAATTGGAGTGATGCAGAGTATTGTATTAAGAAATGGAATGGACCATTTGCTTTAAAAGGTGTTATGTCAGTTGAGGATGCCAAAAGAGCAGTGGATATTGGATGTACTGCAATAATGATCTCAAATCATGGTGGTAGGCAATTAGATGGATCAAGATCTCCATTTGATCAAGTTAAAGCAATTGCAGATGCTGTGGGTGATAAGCTAGAGATAATACTAGATGGTGGGGTAAGAAGAGGAACACATGTGTTAAAAGCCCTTGCGGCAGGCGCAAAAGCATGTAGTTTTGGGAAAGCTTTCCTTTTTAGCCTTGGAGCCGGAGGTCAAGTAGGTGTAGAAAGATTGCTACATAATATGCAAGCTGAAATTAGAAGAAATATGATACTAATGGGTTGCAAAAATTTATCAGAATTAAACCAGGACAAAATAATATATAGGAGATAGATTATGGAAATGAAATTAGCTGCGAGCTTAAATAGATTAGGTACAGAAACTGCTTTTAGTGTCTTAGCTGAGGCTAAAAAACTAGAAGCGAAAGGTCATCCCATGATCCATCTTGGACTTGGACAACCAGATTTTAAAACTCCAAAGCATGTTGTAGATGCTGCAAAAAAAGCGTTGGATGATGGACACCATGGATATGTAATGTCCAATGGAATACCTGAGTGCAGACAAGCTGTAACTAGATGGATTAAAAAAAGGTACAATGCAGATGTTAATTTCGAGAGAATATTAATCATGCCAGGTGGTAAACCCACTATGACATATGCAATTCAATGTTTTGGTGAACCTGGAGCAGAGATTATACATCCAACACCAGCATTTCCGATTTATGAGTCTATGATAAATTATACTGGATCAACAGCTGTACCGTATGATCTTACAGAAGATAAAGATCTGAAATTTAATGCAGATAAAATATTATCCTTAATTACTGATAAAACTAGACTGCTAATTTTAATCAATCCAAATAATCCAACTGGAAGTTTTGTTGAAAAACCAGAAATAGATAAACTAGCTAAGGGATTAGAAAAGTTCCCGCATGTAACAATTTTAAGTGATGAAATTTACAGCAGACAAATTTTTGATAATAAAGAAATGCCTACTTTTTTTAATTACCCAGAATTAAGAGAGCGATTAATTGTTTTAGAAGGTTGGAGTAAAGCATATTCAATGACCGGTTGGAGACTAGGTTGGAGTTTTTGGCCTGAACATCTAGTTGAACATGTTAACAAATTATTAATTAATAGTGTTTCTTGCGTTAACGCGGCAGCACAGTTTGCTGGAATAGCTGCTTTAGATGGTCCGGATGATTCAATCCATGAGATGATGGAAAAATTTACCGCAAGAAGAAAATTAATTCATGAAGGTCTTAATAGTCTACCAGGTGTTGAATGTAGTTTACCAGGTGGTGCATTTTACGCTTTTCCAAAAGTAATTGGAACTGGAATGAATGGTGCGGAGTTTTGTAAAAAAGCAATGCATGAAGCAGGTGTTGCAATTGTTCCAGGCACAGCCTTTGGAAAAAGTTGTAACGACTATGTAAGATTTAGTTTTGCAGCCTCAAGAGATAATATTTCTCAAGCTTTAGATAATATCAAAAAAATGCTTGGATAATTCATGACTGAATTAGCTTTGCCAAAAATTGATAAAGATACAATTTCAAGGAAAAACCAAATCGTTTCTCAACTTAAAAAATTTACTAAAGATGAAAATATTCTGAGTGAGAATGAGGAGATCAAACCATATGAAACTGATGGTTTAGCCGCTTATAAACAGACCCCACTAGCAGTTGTTTTGCCAGAAAATACAAAAGAGGTAAGTGAAATATTAAAATTCTGTAATCAAGAAAACATAAAAGTAATACCTAGAGGCGCAGGAACAGGTTTGTCCGGTGGTGCACTCCCCCTTCAAGATGCAATTTTGTTAGGTCTTGGAAAATTTAACAAAATTCTTGAAATAGATTTTGAAAATAAATGTGTGGTGACACAACCTGGTGTTACAAATCTTGGTATTACACATGCTGTCCAACATAAAGGATATTATTATGCTCCAGATCCATCAAGTCAGTTAGCATGTTCAATTGGAGGAAATGTAGCTGAAAACTCAGGTGGCGTTCACTCTTTAAAATATGGAACAACTACAAATAATATTCTTGGTGTTGAAATGGTGATGATGGACGGAACTATCACCAGAATTGGTGGTAAGACTTTAGATCAAGAGGGATATGACTTGTTAGGGCTATTATGTGGATCTGAAGGGCTACTAGGAGTAATTACAGAAGTAACAGTAAAAATTTTAAGAAAACCTCAATCTGTGAGAGCCGCTTTAATTGGCTTCCCCACGGTCGAAGACGGAGGTAATTGTGTTTCTGATATTATATCAAGTGGGATTGTACCTGCTGGAATGGAAATGATGGATAAAGCTTTGATTGATGCAACGGATAAATTTTCAAAAGCTGGTTATCCTAAAGACGCAGAAGTTTTAATGATTGTTGAGCTTGATGGTACCAAATCTGAAGTTGACGGTCTTTTAAGTAAAGTAAGTGAGATTGCTAAACAAAATAACTCTAATAGTATGAAATTAAGCAATAATGAAAAAGAAAGATTAGCTTTTTGGTCTGGAAGAAAAGCTGCTTTCCCAGCTTGTGGAGCAATGGCCCCAGATTATTATTGTATGGATGGCTCTATCCCAAGAGGGAAGCTGTCATTAATTTTAAAAGAAATAAATGAGCTGTCAAAAAAATATAACTTAGCTGTGGCAAACGCTTTTCATGCTGGAGATGGAAATTTGCATCCCCTTATAATGTTTGATGGTAGTGATAAGGAGCAGTTGAGAAAAACCGAAGAATTTGGTGCAGAGATTTTAAAAGCATGTGTAAAACATGGTGGAGCATTAACGGGAGAACATGGTGTAGGAATTGAAAAAAGAGAATTAATGTGTGAGTCATTTAACAATGACGATATACAACAACAATTGAATATTAAAAAATCTTTAGATGAAAAAAATCTTTTAAATCCAGGAAAGGTTTATCCGATACTAAGAAAATGTGCAGAGGAAGGAAGAGTCCATGTCCACAGAGGAGAAGAAAAATTCCCAGATCTCCCTAGATTCTGAAATATTAAGTCCAAGTACTGAAAAAGAAGTATCAGAAATAGTAAGAGAAATTTATTCGAAACAACTACCTATAGAGATTGCTGGAACAGGGACAAAAAAGGGTTTTGGTTATAATTTACAAACTGCTAGGAAACTAACTCTTTCAAAACTTTCTGGGATTATTGATTATAAAAAAGAGGAACTCTACATCAAAGTTAAGGCAGGAACTCCCATTCAAGATATTGAAAAAATATTAGATGAAAATAATCAAGAGTTGGCATTTGAACCAATTGATTTTGGATACATGATAAATGGTCAATCGAATAAAGGGACTATTGGTGGTTATGTAGCTTGTAATTTTGCTGGATCAAGAAGATTTAAAGTTGGAAGTGTTAGAGATCATATTTTAGGTTTTAAAGGAGTAAATGGAAAAGGTGATATTATTAAGTCAGGCGGTACCGTAGTTAAAAATGTTACTGGCTATGATCTCTCAAAACTAATATCTGGTTCGTTTGGAACACTTGTTGTTTTAACTGAAATAACATTAAAAGTTTCACCAAAAAAACAATCTCAAATTACAGTAATTGTTTATTCTGATGAAATTAAAAAAATATCAAATTTATTTGATAAAATTTTAAGTTCTAGCAATGAAGTTTCAGCTGCAACATTTATACCTGAAGAACCAGATAATGAAAATTATGATCATACAAAAAAGAAAATTTTCAAATTTAATGATCTTGACCATGAAGGATCTTTTTTGGCTTTTAGAATTGAAGGAGACAAGAGATCAATTGATGAGAGATTAAAAGAGCTGAAAATAGAATTAGATTTATCAAATTTCAATAGCTCAATATTAGATGTTCACCAATCAATACCATTCTGGAAAAAAGTCAATAATTTGGAGTTATTTAGTGGAACAAAAAATAATATTTTGAGAGCTGTTTTACCTCCTGCTAAATGTGAGACATTTAGTAAATTTCTTAATAAAAAATATAAATATTGCATAGATTGGTGTGGATCATTATTTTGGATTGAGGTCCTCGACAAAGACGATGAAAAAATAAACAAAATAAAAAATTTTACCGTAGAAAATAGTGGATATCTTACGATTCTAAAAAAATCTGAAAATTTTGATTTTCAAGACACTTTGTTTACTATCGATAATACAAGATTGATGATATCAAAAAAAATAAAGGAAAGTTTTGATCCAAAAAAATTATTTAACCCAGGAAGAATGTATAGAGAATTTTAATGCAAACTAATTTTTCAGAAGATCAACTTAAAGATAAAGATAATCAGTCAACAGAGAAGATTTTTCAAAAATGTGTGCACTGTGGTATGTGTAATGCAACTTGTCCCACTTATGGAATATTAGGCGATGAACTAGATGGACCAAGAGGAAGAATATATCTGATACAAGATATGTTGGAAAACGAGAGAAAACCCTCAAAAAAAGTTGTTAAGCATATAGATCGTTGTCTATCATGTTATAGCTGCATGACGACTTGTCCAGCAGGTGTTAATTATATGCATGTGATTGATCACGGCAGAAAATATATTGAGAAAAATTATGACAGACCTTTTTTTGATAAAATTTTAAGAAATTTTTTATCGAAAGTTCTTCCAAACACTCAATATTTTAAATTAACAAGTTATTTGGTCAAGATTGGAAAGTTATTTAAATTTTTATTTCCAAAGAAAATAAAAGACATGATGGAATTGATGCCAACTTCTTTTCCAGAAAAAACTATTAAAGTAAAAGAAATATATCCAGCAAATGGAAAAAAAATCGCAAGAGTAGCCCTACTAACTGGATGTGTGCAAAAAGAATTATCACCACAAATTAACGAGTCTACAATAAGATTATTAAATAGGCATGGCGTTGAAGTTGTTGTCCCAAAAAAAATTAGATGCTGTGGTTCATTAAATCATCATTTAGGTAAAGAGGATGATGCAAACGTCGATTTTATAAATAATATTGAAACCTGGTATGAGGAACATAAAAAAGGAAATCTTGATGCAATATTATCTAATACCTCTGGATGTGGAACCACTTTGAAAGACTATGGATTTATATTTAGGAATGACAAAAAATTAAAAGCTAAAGCAAAAACAGTATCTGAGTTAAGCAAAGATGTTACTGAATATTTATCAGAAAACTTAAAACTAAATATACAAAAGAAAAATAAGAAATATAAAATTGCTTATCATTCTGCATGTTCAATGCAACATGGTCAAAAGGTTCATAATGAACCGATCAGTTTACTTCAAAAAACTGACAATGATATTATGGAAATTCCCAATGGACACCTTTGTTGTGGTTCTGCAGGGACTTATAACATTCTGCAATCAGAAATTGCGAAAAATCTTTTAAAAGATAAAGTTAAGAACATAGAGAGTACAAATCCACAAATTATATCTACTGGAAATATAGGTTGCATAACCCAAATATCTAATGGTACCAATATACCAATACTACATACTATAGAACTGCTGGATTGGTATACTGGTGGTCCTAAACCAAAAATTTTGAATAAAATTTAATATGAAAAAAATTCTAGTAACAAGAAAACTACTTAGATCTTGTGAAGATAAAGCATTAAAAAGTTTTGATGCTAATTTAAACTTAAATGACGAATTATATTCTCAAAAAAAATTAATTGAAATGAGTGAAGGAAAAGATGGAATATTATCTTCTTTAACAGATAAACTTGATGCTGAAACAATAAATAAGTTACCGGAAACTATAAAAATTATTTCAAATTTCGCAGTTGGTTTTGGAAATATAGATTTGGAGGCAGCTAAGACGAGAGGAATAGCGGTTACAAATACACCTGACGTTTTAACAGATGCTACAGCTGAAATTGGAATCTTGCTAATACTTGGAGCATGCAGAAGAGCATCAGAGGGAATAGAATCTGCTAAAGAATGCAACTGGAAGTGGTCTGCAGATTACTTAATTGGAAAGCAACTAACGGGTGCAAGACTCGGAGTTCTAGGCATGGGAAGAATTGGTCAAAAGATTGCAAAAATTGCAAAGTCTTTAGGAATGATAATACATTATCATAATCGGTCAAAATTATCTGAGGAGAAAGAACAGGGTGCTGTTTATCATGATAATTTAAAAAGTTTGTTGTCAGTATCTGATGTTTTATCTATTTGTTGTCCAGCTTCAAAAGAAACAATTGATATGATTAACAAAGAGACCATCGAGTATTTGCCAAAAGGCGCAGTTGTCACTAACGTTGCAAGAGGAGATATTGTAGAGGATGAAGCTTTGATAGATGCACTTGAAAGAAGAAAAGTTTATGCAGTTGGTTTAGATGTCTACAAAAATGAACCAAATTTAAATCCAGGTTATCTTAAATATAAGAGTGCTTTTATTCTTCCTCATTTAGGAAGCGCTACAAAAGAAACAAGAACTGCAATGGCTAATCTTGCAATTGATAACATTGATGAATTTTTCAAAACAGGAGACTGTAAGAATAAAGTGAATTAGGACTTTTTGACCTAATAATACAATCTCAAATTGTATTTAATTAAAAATCTAATCGATTTTAGAATGACTCTAACAAGTTTACATGTTTAAATCTTTGAAGTTAATTAACTTAAAGAGGAGAAATAAATGGTTAAAGAAAAAAAACCTTTGAAGGGTAAAATTCCTTCAAGACGTAAGTTCTTTAAAACGGCAGCAGCAACTGGTGCAGCAGCAACAGCAGCAGTAGCAATGCCTAATCTTGCATTGGGGGGTGGTCATACTACTCTTAAAATGCAAGCAGCTTGGCCTAGCGGAGCAAATATCTTTTTCGAAATGGCAGGAGACTATGCGAAAATGGTTGATCAGATGTCAGGCGGAACATTAAAAATTGACTTACAACCAGTCGGAGCTGTTGTTAAAACTTCCGAAATTGGACAGGCAGTAAGTTCTGGAGTACTTGATATGGGTCACTGGGTGACTGCATATTGGTATGGAAAAAACCCTGCAGCTTCATTATTTGGAACAGGACCATCATACGGTATGTCATCACAAGAAGTTATGGGATGGATGGAATATGGTGGAGGAAGAGCTCTATATGAAGAAACTTTAGCAAAAGTTGGTTTTGACTATGTTGGTTTCTTTCATATGCCTATGCCAGCTCAACCATTCGGATGGTTTAAAAAGAATGTAACTAAAGTATCCGACGTTAAAGGAATGAAGTACAGAACAGTTGGTCTTGCAACTAACGTTCTTACTGCAATGGGAATGGTCGTAAGACAGTTACCAGGTGGAGAAATCCAACCAGCAATGAAAACTGGTTTGATTGATGCAGCTGAGTTTAACAACCCAACTTCAGACTCTCAGTTTGGTATGCAGGATGTATCTAAGCACTATCACTTAGGTAGTTTCCACCAATCTCAGGAGATGTTTGAAATTCCTATTAACAAAAAATCATACAACAACCTTTCGCCTGCACATCAAGCAATTTTGAAAAATGCTGCTTATGCTGCAAACACTGATAACTACTTTAAAGCTTTAGTAAGATATTCAGCTGACTTATCTAAGTTAATGAATGAGCATAAAGTAAATGTATATCAAACTTCAGATGCAATTCTTTCTGAGCAGTTAAAAGGTTGGGACAAAGTAGTCGGTGACTTTTCTGGAAAAGATCCATTCTTCAAGAAAATCATAGACTCACAGAAAGCGTATGCTAAGAGAGTAATGAAGTACTTGCTGATGAATCAGCCTAATTACAAACTTGCTTACGAAAATGAGTTTGGTCCAATAGCAAAAGTAAAAATCTAATAATTTTTAATAAATTAGAAAAAAAAGGGGGGCTTTTTAGCCCCCTTTTTGTTATTACTTAGAAGTTTTTATGAGATCATTTATCAAGTTTGCAGATCAATTAAGTACATCAATGGGTAAGGCATTTTCATGGTGTATTGTAATTTTAATGTGTGGAACTTGTTATGAGGTGGTTATGGCATATGCATTTAATGCTCCCACATTATGGAATTTTGATTTTAGTCTTCAAATGTATGGAGCCATTTTTATGATGGCAGGTGCTTATACTTTGTCGACCGAGGCTCATGTAAGAGGTGATGTAATTTACCGATTATTTAAACCCAGAACTCAAGGTTGGATTGATCTAATTTTATATTTTATATTTTTCTTTCCAGGTGTTTTGGCTCTAGCATTTTATGGGTACGAATACGCATCTATGGCTTGGAAAATAAAAGAAACAAGTTGGAATAGTCCAGCACAAATTCAAATTTATATGGCAAAATCTTTGATACCACTTTCTGGTTTACTATTAATCATTCAAGGAATAAGTGAGGTATTCAGATCAATCATTTGCATTCAAACTGGTCATTGGCCTGCAAGAATGGTTGTTGCTGAGGAGACAGAAAAAATTTTAATGAGAACAACTCAAGACGAGGACCAAAAAGATGTTATTTAGTTTAACAAATCCTGAAATAGCCATCTTGATGATGGGTATATTTCTATTCGCAGTGCTTTTAGGTTTTCCAATTGCATTTACCTTAATGGCAATGGGAATTGGTTTTGGATATTTTGCATATTACGATCCGTCAAGAATGGATCATTTTTTGGATAACAGGATATTTCAATTATTTGTTCAAAACACATATTCTGTAATGGACAATACAGTGCTTACCGCCGTCCCCTTATTTTTATTTATGGGTTATCTAGTTGAAAGAGCAGGAATTGTAGCAAGATTATTTAATGCAATTAGACTTGCTTCACATGGTTTGCCAGCTTCAATGGCTGTAGCTGCTCTCGTCACTTGTGCATTATTTTCTACAGCTACAGGAATTATCGGTGCAGTAGTTACATTAATGGGACTACTTGCATGGCCTGCAATGATAAGAGCAGGATATGACAAAAAATTTGCATCAGGAGTTATATGTTCGGGTGGTTGTTTAGGTATTTTAATTCCTCCAAGTATTATGCTTATAGTTTATGCAGTAATTGCTCAATTATCTCCTCTTAGATTATTTGCAGCAGCAATATTTCCTGGATTAATGTTGGCAGGGCTTTATATAATTTATGCAATAACTAGGGCGTACTTTAATCCATCCATTGCACCTAAGCCTCCAAAGGAGGAAATACCACCAAGAGCAGTGATATTAAAAGAGGTTTTAGTTTCATTTGTACCATTATTTTCTTTAATAATATTAGTTTTAGGTACTATTCTTGCAGGTCTTGCAACACCAGCAGAGGCTGCAGCGGTGGGAGCTCTTGGATCTTTAGTCCTATCTTTAATTTATAAGTCTTTAAAATGGAAAAGTTTCAAAGAGTCTGTTTTCCTTACAGCAAAAACAACCGCAATGATAATGTGGTTGTTTGTAGGATCATGGACTTTTGCAGCAGTGTTTTCTTATTTGGGTGGTCACGAAGTTTTTGAACACTTTTTTAAATCTATGAATTTAGCTCCTTGGCAGTTTTTAGTGATAACTCAAATAATTATTTTTATTCTAGGTTGGCCTTTAGAATGGACAGAAATTCTAATTATTTTTGTACCTATATTCCTTCCACTGGTAGAATTTTTTGGTGTTAATCCGTATTTCTTTGCTATGTTGATTGCATTAAACTTGCAAACATCTTTCTTAACACCACCCATGGCAATGTCTGCATATTATCTTAAAGGCGTACAAACAAAAAATGTAGAATTGTTGGAAATATTTAAAGGGATCATGCCATTTTTAGGAATAGTGATTTTTGCAATGGTATTGATGTACATTTTTCCAGGTATAGCCTTATGGCTTCCTGATGTACTTTTTGCTGACTAAAGAAGAAATTTATGAATGAAATATTTTCACAGAGTGTAGAAAACCTTGCTTTAAAAATAAAAAATTCAGAATTAACCTCGGTAGAGTTATGCGAAAAATATATAGAAAGAATCGATAAATTTGAAAAAGAAGTAAAAGCTTGGGCATTTTTTGATAAAAAAATTTTATTAGAGAAAGCTAAAGAGGCAGACGACTACAGAAGATCGGGTAAACCAATTGGCTTCCTACATGGCATACCTGTAGCTGTTAAAGATATTGTTGGAACAGTTGAGATGCCAACTGAGTGCGGCACAAGCATAAGAAAAGGCAAATCTTACTCACAAAATGCAGAAATTATTGATTTATTGATTTCGGAAGGAGCTATTGTAATGGGCAAAACTGCAACTTCAGAATTAGCTTTTCTTGGACCTCCAAAAACTACGAACCCACATGATTATTCTAGAACACCAGGCGGTTCTTCCAGTGGATCAGCCGCATCAGTTGCATCATATATGGCACCCCTTTCAATTGGATCTCAAACAGGCGGATCAGTAATAAGACCTGCTTCTTACTGTGGTGTAGTAGGCTATAAACCAACTTATGGCTTAATATCAAGAAATGGTGTTTTAAGAACCTCTCAAACTTTAGATCATATTGGTATGTTTGGAAGAAATGTAGAGGACGTTGCTTTATTGGCTAAAGCTTTAATTAAGAAAGACAAACAGGATCCAGCTTCAATACATTATTCATCAGAGAATATTCTAGCAGAGACAAAAAAAGGCCCATTATTTGAACCAAAATTTATATTTTATAAAACAAATCACTGGAAGATGATTGAAAAAAAATCCAGAGATGCTTTTGAATATTTTATTAAGTCTTTTAAAAACATTGAAGTTTTTGATACTCCGTCTTACTTCAAAGATATACATAAATATCATCAAGTAATTCACGAAACAGACTTAGCAAACAATTTTTCAATTTATTATAAAAAGTTTAAATCTAAATTGTCTAAATACTTGCAAGATGCAATTTCTAGAGGAAATAAATACTCTGCAAAAGAATACGCAGAGGCTATTGATTTTAGGAAACAAAGTTATGAATCTTATAAAGAAGTTTTTGAGGATTACCATGGAGTGCTAATGCCGTCCAGTCCAGGGGTCGCACCTAAAGGATTAAAAAGCACAGGTACTGCAGAATTTAATAAGGTTTGGTCTTATCTTGGTACGCCTTGTATTTCTCTTCCTTTACTTGAAGGTGAAAATAAATTACCATTAGGTGTTCAATTAATCGGTGATAAATATGATGATCACAGATTTTTAGGAGTTGCAAGATGGTTAGAGAAGGAATGTGAAGATTAAATATGAATAAATTAACAACAGTTATTGGAATTTCGTTTGCTCTATTCTTTTTAGTTGGCTTAGCTACTACTCTTACTAGATCTATGATGATAACTTTTTTAGACGTATTACCTGTATATATCTTTATGGGTGCAGCAATTATAATGATGATTTACGAAGCTTTTTTTGACAAGCAATAAATCTTTCAATCTAAACATATCTTCTAAAAATAAAAATTAAACTATAAGAAATAAAGATGAACAAACAAAATCTTTTTCCTTATCTATTACTTTTTATTCAACCAATTTTTATGGCAAGCAACTTAATAGTTGCTCGTGGAGGTGTTGAGTTTATACCTCCAATTTCATTAGCATTTTGGAGGTGGTTTTTTGTTTTTTTAATTCTGTTATCCTTTACTTTTTTTTCTATTAAAAGAGAAATTAGGATCATAAAAAAAGAAATCTGGAAACTTTTATTTTTAGGCTCAATGGGCTGTGGTGTATGTGGCGCCTTCCCTTTTATAGCTGGAAAAACAACTACGATAATTAATATGGGAATTATTTATACCTCCTCTCCAATTTTTATTATTATAATTTCCTCTTTATTTTTTGGTGAAAAAATAAATAACCTTAAGATTTTTGGTTTAGTTTCCTGTTTAGTCGGAGTTCTTATTATTATAATCAAAGGTGATATTTTGCTTTTATTCAATTTAACTTTTAATCAAGGTGACTTATGGATGTTGGGGGCTGCAATTGGTTGGGCATTATATTCAATTTTCTTATTTTACTGGAAGTCCGATTTAGATGTTTTTCCAAGGTTTACTATTATCTCACTCGGCGGCATCATTAGTTTGTTACCTTTCTACTTATTAGAAGAAATATATTTTGTACAAACTCAATTTGACTCAAATTTTTATTTTTGGGTATTGTTTGCAGCAATTTCACCAGGAATTATTGCATTTGCACTTTATACTTTAACGCAACAAAAATTAGGAGCGTCTGTAACTGGATTTACATTATATTTATTCACTGTTTATGGGGCATTTTATGGAATATTTTTATTCGATGAAAATTTAGAAAATTACCATTATCTAGGAACCGTCTTAGTATTTTTTGGAATATATTTAGTTAAAAGAAAAGTTGATAATGAACAAAAAGCATAAAATGATTTTTTTTAAAATATTATTTTATATTTTCGTAATTTATTTTGGGGTCTCGCTTGTAGTATATTTTTACCAAAGAAAATTACTTTATCATCCCGGCGAAAATAATTATCTAGATGAAGGACCACTTAATCACAAAATAGAAAAAGTATATATTCAGTCTGAAAATGAACTTGTAGCTTGGAGATTTGTGAAAAATAAAAACTTTAAAACTATTCTTTTTTTTCACGGAAATGCAGGAAAAATAGATAATAGAATTTATAAACTTAATGAATTTTCTAAGTTAGATATTAATTATTTAATATTTGCTTATAGAGGTTTCAGTGGAAATAAGGGCAAACCAACTGAGCAAGGACTTTATGAAGATGCAAGGGCTGCGAAGAAATGGCTTAATTCAAACGGTGTAGAGGACAATTCAATTATATTATATGGAGAATCTCTTGGAACAGCAATTGCTGTAGATCTTGCAAGCTCTAATAGTTTTTCTGGTTTAATATTAGAGTCACCATTTACTTCAATGGAAATCCTAGCTAAAAAATATTACCCGTACTTGCCCGCTAAATTAATTTTAAAGGACAAATATAAGTCGATTGAAAAAATATCAAAAATAAATTCGCCTATTCTAATAATGCACGGAAGAGAGGATAAAATTGTTCCTTTTAGTATGGGTGAAGAAATGTACAAAAAATTTGATGGTGTTAAATACAATTTTTTCAGTGATAATGACGATCATATGATGAATTTTAATGAAAATTTAATAAATACAATTAAAAAATTTATCTCCAGCTTAAATTAGAACACAATTTAACCAAAGCATTATCTTTTTCTTTAGTTAAAAATTATAATGAAAAAAATTATAATTTTTTTATTTTTTATTTTTTTCAATAATGCTTATGCAGAAAAAATAAATAAATATTTTCATATTGGTCTAATGGAGTCTTATGACAAAAAATTCACTCTTTATTTTAAGACTAGAGAAAAGGCTATAATTGCAAAAGGAGAGCATAGAAATTATCTCAATGATTATCCCCAAGACCTTTATATTCATGACCATAAAACTAAGAAAGATTATCCTCTTATCTCTTATGAGTGGTTTCCAAAAAGAGTAAAAAAAATTACAAACAATTTTGAATATCCAATGTTCCCTGAGGACTTCGCATATTATTTGTTAAATGATAATGATACATTGATATTAGTAAGCGCATCAAAAAAATTTTTTAAAAATCTTAAATTCAGTATTTCAAACAAACATTTGTCTACTGCAAAATCAAACGGAAAATTAGAATTTATTGTTTCAAGTTTCGCAAAAAACTGTGGTTATAGAGATTTGAAAACAAACTTTGAATGTAATATTTATAAGCCACTGATTTCAAAAAACTTAATTACATCTTTTGAGTAAATGCACTCGCGAATTGTTTTGCATTAAAAACTTGCAAATCATCTTCTTTTTCACCTAAACCAAGTCCAACAATTGGTATTTTATATTTTTTTGAAAGTGCAATTAGAATTCCTCCTTTTGCAGTACCATCTAATTTTGTCATTATTAATCCTGAGACTGGAATAATTTTATTAAATTCCTCTAATTGATTAATAATATTTTGACCTGATGTTGCATCTAAAACAAGTATTACCTCGTGCGGTGCGCCCTCAGAACTTTTTTTAACTACACTTCCTATTTTTTTAAATTCTTCCATAAGATTTTTTTTATTCTGTAGTCTTCCAGCAGTATCTATCAAAACTTGATTGATATTATTTTGCTTAGCATATTCAACAGCTTTAAATGCAACTGAGGCTGGATCAGAACCAGCGTTTGATTTTATAATCGTAGCCCCAACTCGATTTGACCACTCCTCTAGCTGTTCAATTGCTGCAGCTCTAAAAGTATCACATGCAGAAAATATAACTTTATTGTGATTTTCAATAAAAATTTTTCCAATTTTCCCAATCGTTGTGGTTTTGCCTACACCATTAACACCTGAAATTAAAATAATATTCAAATTCTCTTTTTTTTCAAAAAAGTTTTTTTTTTCGAGTGGTTCCATAAGATTGATAATATATTCTTCAAGTATTTTATTAACCTCACTTACAGCATTATTTTTTGGATCAATTTTTTTTCGTGCTATTATTTCTTTTATTTCTGAAGAAGCATCAATTCCGACATCTGAGCTAATTAAGAATTCCTCAATTTCATCTAATGTTTTGTCATCTATTTCTTTTTTAATTATTATTTCTCTTAGACCAGAAGCAATATTATCGGCACTTTTTTTAAATCCGATTTTAAATTTTTCAAAAATTCCCATTAAAGTTTAATTGTTATTTTTTGTATCTCCGAAACAGGACCTTTCATGTGTATAAACTTATCTTGATCAATTTTTATTTGTAATCTTCCCAGTTTAAATTCTATTTCAGTGACTGTATTTTCCAATTCATCAATGTTAGCAGCAACAGCTGTTGCACATGCGGCTGTACCGCAAGCTTTTGTTAGTCCAGCACCCCTCTCCCAAACTTTTATTTTTATATGTTCGTTACTTATTTTCTGAGCTAATGTAACATTACATTTTTCTGGAAATATTTCATTATTCTCTATTTGCGGACCAATTTTTTTTAAGTCAAATGATTCAAGATCATTTACAAAAAAAATTACATGGGGATTACCAACATTGATACCTACACCTCCAGTAATTTTATTATTGTCAACATCAGAGATAGTTAATTCTAAATTTCTTGTATTCAATTCTCTATTAATTGGGATATCCTTCCAATTCAGTTTTGGTTTTCCTATTATTGTTTCAACCTGTTTACTATCTAAAATTTTAGAATTAAGTATTTGATTATCAACATTTAGACTTATATTTTTATTTTTCTCTTCTTCTGAAATCAAATATGCAACACATCTTGTTCCATTACCACATGCTCCTGATGTACTCCCATCTGAATTATAAAATTGCATTGAAGCATTTGATATAGTGCTATTTTGTATAAAAATTAATTGATCACATCCTAAAAAATTACGATCACAAATTTTTATAATTTGATCCTTAGTAAGACTTACCGATCTTTTTCTTTGATCAATAATGACAAAATCATTACCCAAACCGTCCATTCTAAAAGCTTCAAACTCCATAGATTAAATACTTAACTTATTTATTGACTTTTTGAACCTCTATTATAGTTTACCGCAGTTTCCGCAAAATACAGCAATTTGCGGTGTCTTTGGTAACAAAGAGATCGACACCAGTCAGCGAGGGTTCGCCCACTGGTGCGGTACCTGCTGTGTAAAATTATGTTTGAAAATTTAACAAATAAATTTGAGGAAATTTTTTCCTCTTTAAAAAAAGCACCCTCTCTTGATGAAAAACAAGTGGATGAAGGATTGCGTGCTATTCGTCTTGCTTTATTAGAGGCCGATGTATCTCTAGATGTTGTAAAAGAATTCATAAACAGAGTTAAACCAAAAGCTCTAGGTAAAGAGATAGTAAGATCAACATCACCTGGGCAAATGGTTGTTAAAATTGTTTACGATGAACTTGTATCATTTTTAGGTGATAAAAATTCAGATATTCTCCTTAATGCTGTTCCACCTGTACCTATTATGTTAGTGGGATTACAAGGATCAGGAAAAACTACCACCACTACAAAGCTGGCCAAATTTCTAGAAAAAAATAATAAAAAAAAAGTAATGATGGTTAGCCTTGATGTGTACCGGCCAGCTGCACAAGAACAATTAAAATTACTTGGTGAACAAAATAACATAATTACTTTACCTGTTATTGAAGGTCAATTACCTGCAGACATCTGCAGACGAGCTTTAAGTGCAGCAAACCTGAATGGCTCCGAGGTAATTCTTTTTGATACAGCAGGAAGAACTCAAATAGATCTCCAAATGATGAGTGAAATTAAACAAATAGAGGGAATAATAAATCCTTCAGAAACTATATTAGTTGCAGACTCTTTAACAGGTCAAGTTGCTGCAAATGTGGCTAAAGAATTTAAAAATACTGTAAATTTAACTGGTATAGTTCTTACCAGATCAGATGGTGACGGAAGAGGTGGTGCAGCATTAAGTATGAAGTATGTTGCAGATGTTCCTATAAAATTTTTGGGAATTGGAGAAAAAATAGATAATTTTGAAATTTTTTATCCTGACAGAATAGCAAATAGAATTTTAGGAATGGGAGATATCGTTTCTCTTGTTGAAAAAGCTGCTGAAGATATAGATCAAGAAAATTTAAAAAAAACTGAAGAAAAATTAAAAAAAGGTCAATTTTCCTTAGAAGACTATTTATCTCAATTACGACAAATGAAGAAAATGGGTGGGATCGAGGGTATTATGTCTTTTCTTCCAGGTGTTTCAAAAATTAAATCTCAAATGGATGAAGCAGGTGTTGACGAAAAAATAATTACTCAAAATGAAGCTGTAATTTTATCTATGACTAAAAAAGAAAGAGAAAATCCAAAGATAATTGATGGATCCAGAAAAAAAAGAATTGCTAATGGCTCTGGTACTGACATTGCCACTATCAATAAATTGTTAAAACAATTTAAAATGATGTCTGAGATGATGAAAAAGATGTCTAAAGGAAATATGAAAGGAATGGCGGACAAAGGAATACCACCAGAACTTTTTAATCAACTTAAATAAAAAAAGGAGAAAAAATGTTAAAAATGAGATTATCAATGGGTGGTACGAAAAAAAGACCTGTTTATAAAATTGTTGTTGCTGACAGTAGATTTCCAAGAGATGGAAGATTTATTGAAAAGCTAGGTTTCTTTAATCCGTTACTTCCAAAGGAAAAAAAAGAAAGAGTAGGACTAGACCAAGAGAGAATTAAATATTGGTTAAGTCAAGGAGCGCAACCAACAACTAGAGTTGCCAGAATTCTTGGTGAGAACCAGATAATCGAAATGCCAGCTAACGGAAATAACCCTATTAAAGCAGTTCCTAAAAAAGAAAGAAACAAAAAAGATGGTGAAGGAGCGGAAGCAAAAACTGAGACGAAATCAGATAATAATGCAGAAGCACCTAAAAAAGATGCTACAAGCGAAACACCAAAAAATGAAGATACCAAAGAAGCTCCTAAGGCTGAAGCTGCTCCAGAAGCACCAAAGGGAGAAGAAAAAAAATAAATGTTTAAGTCTCGAGTATTCACTTTGTATCCAGACTATTTTCCAGGCTATTTAGAAAAAGGATTATTTGGCAAAGCTATGAAGGAAAAAATTTGGAGTTTAGAAATTGTGGATATTAGAAATTATGCTGAGGATAAGCACAAGACAGTTGATGATACACCGTATGGTGGTGGTGATGGTATGATAATGAAAGCAGATGTATTAGCAAGATCATTGGATAAAAATTTACCACAGGATGAAAAAATAATTTACCTTAGCCCAAAAGGAAAAATTTTTGATCATAATTGTGCAAAAAGATTTTCAGAATTTGAATCAATTAATTTTATATGTGGTCATTTTGAGGGCATTGATCAAAGGATAATTGATAGCAGAAATATAGAGGAAATAAGTATTGGAGACTTTGTTTTGTCTGGAGGTGAAACAGCTGTATTTGTGGTTCTTGATGCGATTTTAAGATTTGTTCCTGGTGTTTTAGGCAATGTGAACTCATCTAAAAATGAAAGTTTCGAAAATGGTCTTTTGGAATATCCTCAATATACTAAACCTCAAATTTTCGAGCAAAAAGGTGTGCCAGAAGTGTTATTATCAGGAGATCATGCCAAAATTAAAGACTGGCGTTTATCACAATCTGAGGCTATAACACGCGACCGAAGACCAGATTTGTGGGAAAAATATAAGAAGACTAAAAAGAACTAAAATGAAAAATATTGAAGAAATCAATCAATCCATTGTAAAAAAAATTGTTTCTGAGAGAAAACATCCTGATTTTTTTCCAGGAGATATAGTAAAAGTTGGAGTAAGAATTACCGAAGGTAAAAGAGACAGAATACAGTATTTTGAAGGAGTGTGTATTGCAAAAAAAAATAGAGATATAAACTCATCTTTTACTGTTAGAAAAATTTCATTTGGTGAAGGTGTTGAGAGAACATTTGCATTGTACAGTCCAATTGTTGATACAATTAAAGTTGTAAGATCTGGAAAGGTAAGAAGAGCAAAACTTTATTATCTAAGAGATAGAACAGGTAAATCAGCAAGAATAGCTGAAAAGATTAAAAAGAAAATTGGAATTGATATAGAAACAAAAATTCAACAAGTAACTGAAGAAAATGTTTTGCCAGCAACAGATGAGAATTCAAAAGAAGTTCCAAAATCTGATGCAAGCTCCGATGCAGCTAAAAAAGAAGTAGTAGCAGAAGCTCCAAAAGAAGAAGTTAAAAAAGAGGCAGTAGCAGAAGCTCCAAAAGAAGAAATTAAAAAAGAGGAGCAAAAACAAGAAAGTCCCGCAGAGAAAAAATAATATTTTTCTAAATGTCACAAACTATTTACGATAAAATTTGGGAAGAGCATCTTGTTCATGAACAAGATGATGGTACATCTCTACTATTTGTCGACAGACATTTAATTCATGAGGTAACCAGTCCCCAAGCATTTGAGGGTCTGAGAAATACAAACAGGAAAGTAAGGCAACCTAGATTAACACTTGCGGTTGCAGATCATAATGTTCCAACTACAGATAGATCTAAAGGAATTTCAGACGAGGATTCGAGAATTCAGGTAGAAACTCTTGAGAAAAATTGTAAGGAATTTGGTATCCAATTATTTGGAATGGATGATAAGAGACAAGGTATTGTTCATATAATTGGTCCTGAACAAGGCTTTACCCAACCAGGAAACATAATTGTCTGTGGTGATAGTCATACTGCTACACATGGTGCATTTGGTGCTTTAGCGTTTGGAATAGGTACTTCTGAAGTTGAACATGTGCTCGCAACACAAACCTTAGTTCAAAAAAAATCTAAAAATTTTAGAATAAATGTAAATGGTAGTTTACCTATAGGTGTAACATCAAAAGACGTAATTCTTCAAATAATTGGTAAAATTGGTACCGCAGGTGGAACAGGATATGTAATTGAGTACGCAGGAAATTTAATTTCAAGTTTAAGTGTCGAGCAAAGAATGACAATTTGCAATATGACCATAGAGGGAGGGGCAAGAGCTGGCCTTATCGAACCTGACACAAAAATTTTTAATTATCTGAAGGGGAAACCAATGTCACCGAAAGGTGAAAGTTGGGACAAAGCTATTGAGTATTGGAGTAAATTGAAAACTGATAAGAATGCTCACTTTGATAAAGAGATAACATTGGATGGCGCTGAAATAAAACCAATGGTTACATGGGGTACATCACCCCAAGACGTTGTTGAAATAGATGGCAAAGTTCCTAATCCTGATAATGAAAATGATGAGGATAGAAAAAACTCAATTACAAGATCTTTAAATTATATGGGTTTAAAACCTAATACTAACATTAAAGATATTAAAATTGATAAAGTATTTATAGGCAGCTGTACAAATGGAAGAATAGAGGACCTCAGAGATGCTGCTAAAATTTTAAAAGATAAGAAAATTGCTTCACACGTTAATGCTATTATTGTGCCTGGCTCTGGGTTAGTAAAAGAACAAGCAGAGCAAGAAGGTTTAGATAAAATTTTTAAGCAATCTGGTTTTGAGTGGAGAGAGCCGGGTTGTTCGATGTGCCTTGCTATGAATGCCGATAAACTTAAGCCTGAAGAAAGGTGTGCCTCGACCTCAAATAGAAATTTTGAGGGAAGACAAGGAAGAGGTGGAAGAACTCATTTAGTTAGCCCAGGTATGGCAGCTGCTGCTGCAATATCTGGAAATTTGGATGATGTAAGAAAGTACGAAAATTAATGAAAAAATTTGATACGTTAGAGAGTATACCCGCATATCTTCCAATAGTTAATATTGATACAGATATGATAATCCCAAAACAGTTTTTAAAAACAATTAAAAGGACTGGTTTAGGAAAAAACCTTTTCTTTGAAATGAGATATGATGAAACAGGTAAAGAAATTGAAAATTTTATACTTAATAACGAACCTTATACAAATTCTAAAATTTTAATAGCTGGTAAAAATTTTGGCTGCGGTTCATCAAGAGAACATGCACCATGGGCTTTATTAGATTTTGGTATTACTTGCGTAATTAGCTCAAGCTATGCTGATATATTCTATAATAACTGTTTCAAAAATGGAATTTTACCAATCACCATCAGTGAAGAGCAAATAAAACAAATTTCAGAGTATTCAACCAGAAAGGAAAAAATTTTGATTGATCTTAAAGATCAAAAAATAGTTTTTGGTAATAATGAAATAAAATTTGAGTTAGATGAGTTCAAAAAAAAATGTTTAATTGAGGGTTTAGATGACATTGCTTTATCTCTAGAGAAATCAGACAAAATTGACTCCTTTGAAAAAAAACTAAAGTCTTCAAAACCTTGGATTTTCAATGATTAAAATTAAAAAAAGAAAATTTCTGTTGCTTCCAGGTGATGGTATTGGTCCTGAAGTAATTGCTGAAGTCAAAAAAATTATAAATTGGTTTAACACAAATAAATCTTTAGACTTCGAAATTGATGAAGATTTAGCTGGCGGGGCATCATATGATAAGCATGGTACTCCAATTACAGATGAGGTTTTTTATAAAGCATTAGAGTGTGAGGCGGTTATTTTAGGAGCTGTAGGTGGTCCTAAATGGGATAATCTAGAATTTTCAAAAAAACCTGAAAGAGCTTTACTAAAATTAAGAAAGGAACTTAAACTTTTTGCAAATTTAAGACCTGCAATCTGCTTTAAGCAATTAGTCGATGCTTCTACTCTAAAGCCAGAAATAGTTTCTGGTCTAGACATCATGATTGTAAGAGAGCTGACCGGTGGAATTTACTTTGGAGAACCTCGAGGTATTAAACCAATAGATAATGGAGAGAGAAAAGGAATAAATACTCATACATATACAACGAGTGAAATAGAAAGAGTTGCAAAAGTAGCTTTTGATCTTGCTAGAAAACGAAAGAACAAAGTAACATCATGTGAAAAATCAAATGTCATGGAGGCAGGATTGCTTTGGAAAGAAGATGTTCAAGCTTTACATGATAGAGAATATAAAGATGTAGAATTAAGTCATATGTTAGCTGATAACTGTGCTATGCAATTACTTAGAAATCCTAAACAATTTGATGTTATTGTAACAGATAATTTATTTGGCGATATGCTTTCGGATGAAGCTTCCATGTTAACAGGATCTCTTGGATTATTACCCTCAGCATCACTTGGTGCAAAAAATAAAGATGGCGAAATGAGAGCAATGTATGAACCTATTCATGGTTCAGCTCCGGATATCGCTGGTAAAGGTCTTGCAAATCCTATTGCTACTATATTAAGTTTTGCAATGGCATTAAGATATTCTCTTGATTTAGATAAAGAAGCTGATTTGTTAGAAAAATCAGTTCAGGACGTTTTAGACAAGGGTTTAAGAACAAAAGATATTATGTCTCAAGGCACTAAGGAAGTATCCACCTCACAAATGGGTGATGCAATCATTGCCTGTTTGCAAAATTAAATATTTTAATTTAATTTGTTAAAATAATTATGACAATTTATTCAGCTCCCATAGACGATATGATGTTTCTTTTTGAACATCTAAAAGACAATAAAGAATATAACGAAATAGAAAAAAACAAAGAAGTTACATCAGACCTAGTAAAAAATATATTAGAAGAGGCTGCGAAAATAAATCAGGATTTAATTCTTCCATTAGCAAAAGTTGGTGATGAAAAACCATGCATTTACGAAAATGGAGTTGTAAGAACACCTCCAGGTTATAAAGAAGTGTATTCAAAATTTATAGAAGATGGGTGGGTATCTTTATCTTGTGACCCTGAGTATGGCGGACAAGGAATGCCAAAAACTGTCAGTGCATTTTTCGATGAAATGTTGTCTTCTTCTAGCTTGTCATTTAAACTTTACAGCGAATTGAGTATTGGAGCTTATAACTGTCTTAAAACTCATGGATCAGAAGAGATTAAAAATAAATATCTTCCTAAAATAGTAGAGGGGAAGTGGAGCGGTACAATGTGTTTGACAGAACCTCAGTGTGGTACGGATTTAGGACTTATAAAAACAAAGGCTGTAAAAAATGGAAACGGCTACAAGATAAGTGGACAAAAAATTTTTATAACTTCTGGTGATCACGATCTAACAGAAAATATAATTCATTTAGTTTTAGCTAGAACAACAGATGCACCTAAAGGCACAAGAGGTATAAGTTTATTTCTAGTTCCTAAGTATGAAATAAATGATGATGGTTCAGTAGGTTCGAGAAACGGAGTTAATACAGTGTCTATTGAATCTAAAATGGGAATTAAAGGTTCAGCAACTTGTGTACTAAGTTTTGATGAAGCGAAAGGTTATATGATTGGTCCTGAAAATAAAGGACTAAACTCAATGTTTACTATGATGAATTTAGAGAGAATTATTGTCGGAATTCAAGGTTTAGGAATTTCAGAAACAGCTTATCAAACTGCCTTAAGTTATGCAAAAGAGAGAAAACAAGGCAAGTCAAATGAAAATAAAAATGGGGATACAGACTTAATAATTCAGCACGCTGATATTAGAAGAAGTTTAATGAATATGAAATCGATTATTGAGGGAGAAAGAGCCTTATCGTTTTGGATGGCACAACAAATTGATGTCAGTTTAAATCATAACGACCAGAATGTTAAAAAAAAAGCGGGTGAAATGGTTTCATTAATGACTCCTGTTATTAAGTCTTTTTTTACCGATATGGCGATGGATATTACTAATGAGGCTATTCAAATATTTGGTGGATACGGATATACCAAAGATCAAGGTATAGAACAATTATTCAGAGATAACAGAATTACCCCTATCTACGAAGGTACAAATTCCGTTCAAGCCATAGATTTTGTATTTAGAAAAGTCAGCCAAAAAAATATATTTACTAATTTTTTATCTTTAATTGATGAAGAAATTAAGCTTTGTAAATCAATTGATAAAATTAAAGATAAAACATTAATTTTAGAAAATTTAAAAGATATCCTAATAGACTTTACCAAATGGATGGATCCAGAGGGCAATACACCAAAAGATGACATTAGCGCATCATGCAATGATTATTTGAAGTACTTTGGTTATACATCTTTAGCATTTGTTTGGTTAAAAGTTTTAAGAAAAAGTTATGAAAATCATTCAGCTAATAAAGAATTTTATGATGATAAAATAAATACTGGCAATTATTATTTTGATAAAATTGTACCTAGGGCTGATAGTCATTACAAATCAGCGATTTCTGGTAGCAAATACACAATGAGTGCTAAGTTTAACTAAGTGAATAAATACAATCAAAATCTTGATAAAAACGATGCAAATTTTGTTCCATTAACTCCATTAAGTTTTTTAGAAAGAGCTAAGGATATTTATCCTGATTATGTAGGAATAGTTTATGAAGACAGATCATATACTTGGTCTGAAATATATAAAAGATGTATAAAATTTGCGAGCGCATTAGAAAAAATTGGAATTGGTGAAGGAGATACCGTCTCTGTAATGGCTTGTAATACGCCTGAAATTTTTGAGGCTCACTATTCAGTTCCGATGACTGGTGGAATATTAAATACAATTAATATTCGTTTAGATGCAAAAACAGTCTCATATATTTTGGATCATAGTGAAGCAAAAGTATTAATTGTAGATAGACAATTTCATGCTGTTGTGAATAAAGCTTTAGAAACTGCTAAAAATAAACCTCTCATAATTGATATCCAAGATAAATTTGCTGATCAATCACTACTAAAAAAAATTGGAGAAAAAGAATACGAAGAATTTTTGAACACTGGAGACGAAAACTTTCAATGGAAAAGACCCAAAGATGAGTGGCAGGCAATATCATTGAGTTACACCTCGGGTACTACTGGAAATCCTAAAGGTGTTGTATATCATCATAGAGGCTCATATTTAATGTCTACTGGAAGTGCTGTTGCGTGGAATATGCCTGCTAGGCTCAATTTTTTAACTGTTGTTCCAATGTTTCATTGTAATGGTTGGTGCTATCCATGGACAATACCAATGTTAAATGGAAAAACGGTTTGTCTTAGAAATATTGACATAAAAAAAATTTTTGAATTAATCGAAGAGCATAAGATAACACATTTTGGTGGCGCCCCAATTGTGTTGAATATGATTACTGGAGCATCAGAGAAAGATCAAAAAAAGTTAGGTCACAAAGTATATGTTCTAACAGCAGGAGCACCTCCTCCAAGTATTATATTTAAAAAAATGCAAGCACTAGGCTTTGAAGTAATGCATGTATATGGACTTACTGAAACATATGGACATATTTTACAGTGTGCTTGGAATGATCAATGGAATGATTTAGACGAGGATAAACAAAATGAAATTAAAGCACGTCAAGGTGTTAGATACCCTAATACAGAAGATGTCATGGTTATGGATCCAGAAACCTTAGAACCCGTTCCAAAAGATGGAAAAACAATGGGCGAAATAATGATTAAAGGAAATGTTGTCATGAAAGGATATTTTAAAGATAAGGAAGCAACAGATAAAGCTATGGCAGGAGGTTGGTTTCACTCGGGTGACCTAGCTGTTGCTCATCCTGACGGCTATATAAAAATTCAAGATAGATCAAAAGATATAATTATTTCTGGGGGTGAAAATATATCTTCAATTGAAATTGAAAATACTTTAGCTAAGCACCCAGCAGTTTCAATAGCTGCAGTTGTTGCAAAGCCTGACGAAAAATGGGGCGAAGTTCCATGTGCATTTATTGAAAAAGTTCAAGATAAAGAAACAAGCGAGAAGGAATTAATTGATTTTTGTAAAGAAACTTTAGCAGGATTTAAAGTACCAAAGAAAATTGAATTTTGTGAATTACCAAAAACTTCAACAGGAAAAATTCAAAAATTTGAACTTAGAAAAAAAGCTAAGGAATAATGTTTGAAAAATCTTTTAAAATAAGAGAAAAGATCTCTTAATTTTAAAAAATGAAAACATTCTCTATAGCTAAATCAAGAAGATTAAGAAGTACTCCTTATACCTCTAGAATAGAAGAACAAGGAGTTACAGCATATACAACATATAATCATATGTTGCTACCAGCTGCTTTCGGATCACTTGAAGATTCCTATCATCATTTGAAAGAGTCTGTTCAAGTTTGGGACGTTGCAGGAGAACGACAAGTTGAGATAAATGGAAAAGATTCAGCAAAGCTAGTCCAGCTTATGACATGTAGAGATCTATCAAAATCTAAAGATGGTAGATGTTACTACTGTCCAATTATAGATGACAAAGGTGGAATAATAAATGATCCAGTAGTTTTAAGACTAAGTTCAGATAGATGGTGGCTATCTATAGCAGATTCAGATGTTTTACTTTTTGCAAAAGGACTGGCCATTGGTAACAATTTTTCTGTAAATATTTTTGAACCAGATGTGAATATAATAGCTGTTCAAGGACCAAAATCTTTTAAATTAATGGAAAAAATATTTGGTGAAAAAATTACTCAACTAAAGTTTTTTGGATTTGATTATTATGATTTTAAAGGAACAAAACATTTAATTGCTCGATCAGGCTGGTCTAAGCAAGGTGGATACGAAATATATGTTGAACATACTAAATCTGGATTAGATTTATACGATACTTTGTTTGAGAAAGGTAAAGACCTTGATGTAAAACCAGGCTGTCCCAATTTAATAGAAAGAATTGAGAGTGCACTTTTATCTTATGGAAATGATATTGATATAAATGACAATCCCTTGGAGTGTGGTTTTGATAAATTTGTAAATGTGGATAGTGATATTAATTTTTTGGGAAAAGAAAAATTGATAAAAATTAAGTCTGAGGGTGTAAGTAAAAAGTTAATGGGAGTAAAATTAGATTTGAAAAAAATAAATATAACAGAATCGATTGATATAATGGATGAAAATAATAATCTAATTGGTGAATTAAGATCTGGATGTTATTCACCCTATTTTGATCAAGTCATTGGAATAGCTATGCTAAATAAGCCAAATTGGAATGCTAATCAGGCAATAAAAATAAAAATTAATGATCAAGCTTTTGATGGAAAAGTTTGTGATTTACCTTTTATTTAGTATAAAACTATTCAAAAAATACCATGGATATTGCAATTGTAGGGGCAACAGGAAACGTAGGTCGTAAAACTTTAGAAGTTTTACAACAAAAGAATTTAAATATTGATAACCTCTATTTGGTTGCATCACCAAACAGCGCTGGAAAACAATTAGAATTCAATGGAAAAAAGTATTCAATAGAAAATCTAGAGACTTATGATTTTACTAAAGCAAAAATAACTTTCTTTGCAGCAGGTGGAAAAATTTCTGAACAGTATGCAGAAAAAGCTGCAAAACACACAACTGTAATTGATAATTCTAGTTATTTTAGAATGGATCCAGATGTTCCATTAATAGTTCCTCAAGTAAACGCAAAAGATATTCAGAACATGAAAAAAAATATAATTGCCAATCCTAATTGTTCCACAGCACAGTTAGTTTTAGTATTAAAGCCTTTGCATGATTTATTTAGAATTAAAAGAGTTATAGTATCTACCTACCAATCGGTTTCGGGAGGAGGCAAAGCCCCAATGAATGAATTGTTACAACAAACTAAAATGTATTTAGAAAACAAAGAAATTAAATCAAAAAATTTTACAAAACAAATTGCATTTAACATAATTCCACACATTGATAACTTTTCAGAAGATGGTTATACAAAAGAGGAATTAAAAATGACTAATGAAACAAAAAAAATTTTAGATGCAAGAATTGAACTGTCGGCAACATGTGTGAGAATACCAGTCTTAGTATCTCATTCAGAATCTGTAAATATTGAATTTGAACAAGAATTTTCTTTAGAGAAAATTAAAGATGTTTTAAATAATGCTCCAGGTTGTTCTCTCATAGATAAAAGAGAAAATGGTGGATATGTAACACCAATTGAGGCTACGGGAAAAAATGAGACTTTTATTTCTAGGATCAGAGAGGATAAATCAAAAAAAAATTGTTTAAATCTCTGGATTGTTTCAGATAATCTTCTTCGTGGGGCGGCATTAAATTCTGTCGAAATTGCAGAAGTTATTATAAATAATAATTAAAATGGAAAACAATCCTCTATCTCCTCATATTCAAATTTATAAATGGCATATTTCATCGTTAGTATCAATTACAACAAGAATTACGGGAATAATAAATATAATTGTCATTTCACTTTTATGTTTGTGGATTTCCTCTTTGTTATTAGGTGAGGAAACTTATAAATCGGTAAACTATTTTTTAAATTCATTTTTTGGAAAATTTTTTGTTGTAGGTGTTATTTGGTCTTTTAGTTTTCAAATGTTAAGTGAGATCAGGCATATTATTATGGATTTAGGTTATGGATTTGATTTAAAAACAACAAAAATTACTGGTTCTATTGTAATCGTTGGATCATTTATATTAACAATCTTAATTTATCTAATTGGGAGAAATTTGATTTAATGAAATCTGTTACTAAAAAATGGCTGTTTTTAAAAATTAGCTCACTGATTTTAATACCTTTGATGCTTTGGTTTATTCTAAATTTTGTATCTATTTATGATAATGATTATCAATCTGTAATCAGTTTTTTAAATTCTAAAACCTCAAAATTGTTAGTTAGTATTTTTTTAATTTTTTCCTATTTTTTTTCTGCTTTAAGCATTAGTGAGGTATTTGAAGATTATATACATGATGAAAATATCAAAAATGCCGCAAACAAAGCGTTAAATTTATTTGCTATAATATTACCCTTATTTACAATAATCATTTTATTTAATTTAAACTAATGACTGCTTATAAAATTATAGACCACGAATACGATGTAGTTGTACTTGGAGCTGGTGGATCAGGTCTAAGAGCTGCTGTAGGCTTAAGTGAGGCTGGTCTTAAAACTGCATGTATCTCCAAAGTATTTCCTACAAGAAGTCATACTTCTGCTGCTCAAGGTGGTATTTCAGCTGCACTTGGAAATATGGGAGAGGATGATTGGCGTTGGCACATGTATGACACTGTTAAAGGTGCAGATTGGTTAGGTGATCAAGACAGTATTGAGTATTTGTGCAAAGAGGCCCCAAAGGCAGTTATTGAATTAGAAAAGTATGGTGTCCCATTTAGCAGAACAGAAGATGGAAAAATATATCAAAGACCGTTCGGAGGAATGACTAAAAATTATGGTAATGGAATAGTTCAAAGAACTTGTGCAGCAGCAGATAGAACAGGTCATGCAATTTTACATACTCTTTATGGGCAAGCACTTAAACATAATACAGAATTTTTTATTGAATACTTTGCATTAGATTTATTAATGAAAGATGGTGAGTGTAAGGGGCTAATTGCATGGAATTTAAATGATGGAACTATCCATAGATTTAGATCGCACATAACTATCATTGCAACTGGAGGTTACGGCAAAGTATATTATTCAGCTACTTCTGCTCATACTTGTACAGGAGACGGAAACGCTATGGTATTAAGAGCTGGATTACCCTTACAAGATATGGAATTTGTACAGTTTCACCCAACTGGTATTTATGGTCATGGTACTTTGATTTCTGAGGGTGTGAGAGGTGAAGGTGGCTACCTTGTTAATTCCAAAGGTGAAAGATTTATGGAAAGATATGCTCCTAATGCGAAAGACTTAGCATCTAGAGATGTAGTAAGCAGGTCAATGTCAATTGAAATTAATGAAGGAAGAGGTGTCGGTAATGACAAAGACCACGTTCATTTATATTTAAATCATCTAGATAAAGATGTTATCGAAAATAGGTTACCAGGAATTACAGAGGCAGCAAGATTATTTGCAAACGTTGATGTAACCAAAGATCCTATTCCTGTTGTACCAACAGTTCATTATAACATGGGTGGAATACCTACAAATTATAAAGCTGAGGTTTTAACAGTTAATGGTTCTGAAAAAACTGTGCCTGGATTAATGGCTATAGGTGAGGCTGCATGTGTATCAGTACATGGTGCAAACAGATTAGGTTCTAACTCTTTAATTGATCTTGTTGTTTTTGGGAGATCAGCAGCAAAAAGAGCAGCTGAACTTATTAAGCCTGGAACTCCTCATGAAGAAATTAGTGAGAATGAAACTGAAAAATGTTTATCCCGATTTGATAAATTAAGAAATGCAGATGGTGAAAATTCCACAGCAGAATTAAGACTTTCAATGCAAAAAACAATGCAATCAAAATGTGCAGTTTTTAGAACTGAAAAAAATCTTAAAGAGGGAGTAGATGAAATAAGAAAAACTTATGATGGAATGGACTCTATTTCTGTAAAAGATAGATCGTTAGTATTTAATACAGACTTAGTTGAAACACTTGAATTTGATAACTTAATTCGTCAAGCAATAACAACAGTAGATTCAGCTTTTCACAGAAAAGAAAGTAGAGGTGCACATGCAAGAGAAGATTATCCAAAAAGGGATGATCAAAAATTTATGAAACACAGTCTTGCCTGGTGTGATGGTAAAAATACTAAAATTGAATACAGAGATGTTCATAAATCAACTTTAACAAATGAAGTTCAATATTTTCCACCTCAAGAAAGAGTATATTAATGGTTCAAATAAATTTACCTGAGAATTCAAAAATTCAAAAAGGTAAATATTTTAAAGACAAAACCAATTCAAAAAATATTAGAAAAGTTAACATTTATAGGTGGGATCCCTCAACAGGTAATAAGCCAAGAATAGATACCTACGAAGTAGATATGGACAATTGTTCCTCTAAAGTTTTAGATATTTTAAATAAAATAAAAAATGAGATTGACCCAACAATAACTTACAGAAGATCGTGTGCCCATGGAGTGTGTGGTTCATGCGCAATGAATATGGGAGGTAAAAACGGTCTCGCATGCACTACCCCACATTCTGAAATAAAAGGAGATATTAACATATATCCTTTACCACATTTAAAAGTAAAAAAAGATTTAATAGGTGATCTTGATGGTCTTTATAAACAATACAAATCCATAGAACCTTGGTTGAAAAATAAATCGACATCTGAAAGTAAAGAAATACACCAATCCCAAAAAGATAGATCAAAATTAGACGGAGCTTATGAATGCATTATGTGTGCTTGCTGTTCAACATCTTGCCCAAGTTACTGGTGGAATGGAGATAAATATCTTGGACCAGCAGTATTGTTGCAAGCTTATAGATGGATTGTTGATAGTAGAGATGAAGAAAGAAAAAAAAGATTAGAAAAAGTTGCTGATGAATTAAAACTTTATAGATGTCATACTATTATGAACTGTACAAATGCTTGTCCTAAAGGATTAAATCCAGCAAAAGCTATTGCTGAGATAAAAAAAATGCTTGCAACGACTTAATTACTTAATTAAACAATTTTATCAATGAATTTAATCGAACACTATATTGGTGGAAAAATAGTAACTGGATCATCAAGTAGAAAAGGTAAAGTATTTAATCCTGCAACTGGCACTCAAGAATCTGAAGTTTTGTTAGCTTCTAAATCAGATCTTGATTTAGCTGTACAAAAAGCAAAACAATCATTTGAAAGTTGGTCTAATACACCTCCTCTTCAAAGGGCGAGAATTATTTTTAAATATAAAGAATTAATAGAAAAAAATTCTGATCTCTTAACTAAACTTATAGTTTCTGAACACGGAAAAGTTTATGAAGATGCCAAGGGTTCACTAACTAGAGGCTTAGAAGTTGTTGAATTTGCCTGCGGGATACCTCAGATGTTAAAAGGTGAATTTACAGAAAATGTTGGAACTAACATTGACAGTTGGTCTATAAGACAACCTTTAGGAGTTTGTGCAGGTATTACCCCTTTTAATTTCCCTGCTATGGTTCCAATGTGGATGTTCCCAATGGCAATAGCGTGTGGAAATACTTTTATTTTAAAACCATCTGAAAAAGACCCATCTTGCTCACTCAAGCTTGCTGAACTATTTTCAGAAGCTGGTCTACCAGATGGAGTTTTAAACGTTGTTAATGGAGATAAAGAAGTTGTAGACGCAATATTAGAAAATAAAGATATAGCTGCAGTTAGTTTTGTAGGCTCAACACCTATAGCAAAATATATTTACGAAACAGCTGCAAAAAATGAAAAACGCGTTCAAGCTTTAGGTGGAGCTAAAAATCATTGTGTAGTAATGCCAGATTGTGACCTAGATCAAGCGGTAAATGGTTTAATGGGAGCAGCCTATGGTTCTGCTGGAGAAAGATGTATGGCACAATCAGTTGCTGTTGCAGTTGGAAATGTTGGAGATAAATTAGTTGAACAATTAGCAAAAAAAGTTGAAGCATTAAAAGTGGGACCAGGAATGGATAAATCTTCAGAAATGGGTCCATTAGTAACCAAAGAACATCTCGAAAAAGTTAAAGGATATGTTGATTTGGGAGTACAAGAAGGTGCAAAATTAGTTGTTGATGGAAGGGATATAAAATTACAAGGATATGAGGAAGGTTATTACATTGGTGGCTGTCTGTTTGATAATGTAAAAAAGGAAATGAGAATTTACAAAGAAGAAATTTTTGGACCTGTATTGTCAGTAGTAAGAGCAAAAGATTTTAATGAGGCTATAAATCTAATAAACGATCATGAGTTTGGAAACGGGACCAGTATTTATACAAGAGATGGAGATACAGGTAGGACTTTTGCAAATAAAATTAAAGTTGGAATGGTGGGAATTAATATTCCAATACCAGTTCCAGTAGCTTTTCATAGTTTTGGAGGGTGGAAACGTTCATTATTTGGAGATCAGCATATGCATGGTCCAGAGGGTGTTAGATTTTATACAAAATTAAAAACAATAACATCTAGATGGCCTTCAGGAATAAGAATGAATCCTGAATTTGTTATGCCAACAATGAAATAATATGACCAAAATATCATTAATAGGAGCAGGGCAAATTGGTGGAACTTTAGCTCATTTAATTGGTCTCAAAGAATTAGCCAATGAGGTTGTACTATTTGATGTGGCTAGTGGAATTGCAAAAGGAAAAGCACTTGATATCGCACAATCTTCATCAGTAGATGGATTTAATGTAAAATTTTCAGGAACAGATAATTATGAAGATATTAAAGATTCAGATGTAATTATTATTACTGCAGGCGTTCCTCGAAAACCAGGGATGAGTAGAGACGATCTTCTGGGAATTAATCTAAAAATAATAAAACAAGTTGCAGAAGGAATTAAAAAATATTCACCCAATGCTTTTGTAATATGCATTACTAATCCTTTGGATGTAATGGTTATGGCATTTCAAAAATACTCGGGATTACCAACAAACAAAGTTGTTGGTATGGCTGGTATTTTGGATAGTTCAAGATTTAAATTATTTTTGTCTTTAGATCTGAATGTTCCAGTTAAAGAAATTCATGCAATGGTAATGGGAGGTCATGGAGATACGATGGTCCCTTTACCAAGATTTACAAAAATCTCAGGAAAACCGCTTAATGAATTAGTTAAACAGGGAAAAATATCAGAGGAGAGACTAGAAAGTATTAATCAAAGGACTAGAGACGGTGGAGCTGAAATTGTAAAGTACCTAGAAAAGGGTTCTGCCTTTTATGCACCAGCTGCTTCTGGTGTTGAGATGGCAAAAGCATACATGAATAATGAGAATAAAGTTTTACCATGTGCTGCATATCTTGATGGAGAATATGGAGTGAACGGTATCTATGCAGGTGTACCAGTTGTAATTAATAATAAAGGAATAGACAAAATTGAAGTTATTGAGTTAGATCAAAAAGAAAAAGAACAATTTGATCACTCAATTGAGGCTGTAAAAAAACTATGGGATGCTGCATCTGCAATTGATCCAGATTTAAAGAAGTAGGTCATGAATATACATGAGCATCAGGCTAAAGAAGTTCTAAAGAAATACGGCGCAAATGTCCCAAACGGTTATTTTGCTCTCAACGTAAAAGATCTAGTTGAAAAAGCAAAAAATTTAAATACTGAAAAATATGTTTTAAAAGCACAAATCCATGCTGGGGGAAGAGGAAAAGGTGGAGGTGTAAAAATTATAGATAATTTAAAAGATTTAGAAAAAGAAGCATCAAAACTTTTAGGTAAAAATCTAGTCACTCATCAAACTGGACCTAGTGGAAGAGAAGTAAAGAGGTTATATGTTGAAGAGTCTTCTAATATTGAAAGAGAATTTTATTTATCATGTTTAGTTGATAGAGCAAGCTCAAAGATAGCATTTATATCCAGTGATCAAGGCGGAATGGATATAGAAAAAGTTGCTGCAGAAACACCCGAAAAAATTATTACTACTAAAATTGATTTAACAAATGAAATTTTAGCTGATGACTGTAAAAAAATTATAAATATTTTTGGTCTTAAAAATGAAGCTAAGATAGAAGCAATTCACCTAATTAAATCGATATATAAAATGTTTATAGATACGGATGCAAATTTAGTTGAAATCAATCCATTAATACTTACTAAAACTAATTCTGTTGTTTGTTTAGATGCAAAAATGAACTTTGATAGTAATGCACTATTTAGACAATCAGAAATTTTAAAGTTCAGAGACCTCAGTGAAGAAAATGAAACAGAAATAGAGGCAAGTAAACATGATCTTGCTTATATCAAACTAGATGGAAGTATAGGCTGCATGGTCAACGGAGCTGGTCTTGCTATGGCTACTATGGACATAATAAAACTCTATGGCGAAGAACCAGCGAATTTCTTAGACGTTGGAGGAGGGGCATCTAAAGAAAAAGTCTCAGCTGCATTTAAGTTAATTCTATCTGATGCTAATGTTAAAGGAATATTGATTAATATATTTGGAGGCATAATGAGATGTGATATTCTTGCTCAAGGGGTAGTTGATGCTGCTAAAGAAATAAATATTTCAGTTCCATTAGTAGTAAGATTAGCAGGTACAAATTTCAAAGAGGGAAAAGAAATTTTAAAAAAGTCAGGTTTAAAAATAATTCCAGCTGAAAATTTAGATGATGCTGCAAAAAAAATAGTAGAGGCGATAAGATAATTTGTGTCTATTTTAGTTAATAAAAATACAAAAGTTATTTGCCAAGGTTTTACTGGTGCTAATGGTACCTTTCACTCTGAACAAGCAATGAAATATGGAACAAATATAGTTGGAGGTGTTACTCCAAACAAAGGAGGTCAAACTCATCTTGAAAGACCTGTTTTCAATACTGTTAAAGAGGCAAAAGATAAAACAGGCGCTAATGCATCAATGATTTATGTGCCAGCAAAATTTGCTTCATCAGCAATTATAGAGGCAATTGATGCATCTATAGAATTAATTGTTTGTGTGACAGAGGGTATACCTGTCCTTGATATGTTAAGAGTAAAACAGCATTTAAATAAATCTAAATCAAGATTAATTGGACCTAACTGCCCAGGCATTATCACGCCAGATGAATGCAAAATAGGAATTATGCCGGGAAATATTCATAAAAAAGGATCAGTTGGTATAGTTTCGCGATCAGGAACATTAACTTATGAAGCTGTTGCTCAAACAACTGAAAATGGGTTAGGGCAAACTACCTGTATAGGTATTGGTGGGGATCCTATTAATGGAACAAATTTTATTGATTGCTTAGATCTTTTTTTGAATGATGAGGATACAAAATCAATCTTAATGATAGGTGAAATAGGAGGAACAGCAGAAGAAGAGGCCGCTGAGTTTGTAAAAAATCATAATATAAAAAAACCAATTGTTGGATTTGTAGCAGGATTAACAGCACCTCCTGGTAGAAGAATGGGGCATGCTGGTGCAATAATTTCAGGAGGCAAAGGTGGCGCAGAAGATAAAATAAAAAAAATGGAAGAATGTGGTATTACAATTGCAAAATCCCCTTCTGAGATAGGGAAAACTCTTTTTAATAAATTGTCTAGTTGATAATATTTTTTTAGTAATATAGCTTAACGATATAGACAAATGTCATCTTCAAAAAACTTAGAGTATAAAAAAACATCATTTCTGAATAAGACAAATAGTGCATTTATAGAGGAGATGTATGTAAGATTTTTAAACCAAGATCCAAATCTTGCAGATAGTTGGAAAGATTATTTTGAAGGTATTCAGGACGAAGCAGAAGTTATTTTAAATGATATTAATGGACCATCATGGAAACCTGAAGGGGTAAGAATAAATTCCAATAATATAGAAAAAATAATTGAAAAAAATGGCAATGCATCCAAAGATGTATCTGATAAATTTAATTTTCAAGTAGTTGCAAATTCCAACAAAGAATCCATAAGTGCTGTAGCACTTATAAGAGCTTATAGGCTAAGAGGACATCTACTTGCAAAGTTAGATCCTCTAGAAATGATGACGACAGAATATTTAGATGAGTTACATCCTGAATATTATGGTTTTGATAAGAAAAACTACGATAAAAAAATTGAACTTAATGGTGTAATAAACAGGGAGAAAGCAAGCATACGAGAGATACTTCAATTCTTAAAAAAAACTTATTGTGGCCCAGTTGGTTATGAGTACATGCATATCTCCAATCCAACTGAAAGAAAATGGTTTAGAGATAGAGTTGAAAAAGACGAGAATGCATTAAAATTTACTAACAATGGAAAAGATGCAATTTTAAATAAGCTTATTCAAGCTGAAGGTTTTGAAAAGTTTTTACATACAAAATACGTTGGAACCAAAAGATTTGGCTTAGATGGTGGGGAAAGTTTGATACCTGCGTTAGAGCAGATCATAAAAATTGGAGGACAGTTTAAAATTAAAGAAGTTAAAATAGGCATGTCTCATAGAGGACGATTAAACGTATTAGCAAACGTTTTACAAAAATCTTACAAAAGAATTTTTAATGAGTTTGCTGGAGAAATGAGTGGTAACACTAAAGATAGTGCTGGAGATGTGAAGTATCATTTGGGGGCTTCCTCAAATAGAGAATTTGATGGAAATTCGGTACATGTCAGTCTTACAGATAATCCATCTCATCTAGAGGCTGTAAATCCAGTTGTTTTAGGACAAACACGAGCAAAGCAATTTTTTCATGGCGATAAAGAAAGAAATAAAGTTATACCTATTCTTATCCATGGTGATGCTGCGTTTGCTGGCCAAGGAGTTGTATCTGAGTGTTTTGCAATGTCAGGGCTACCCGGTCACAACACTGGAGGAACAATTCATATAATTGTAAATAACCAAATAGGATTTACTACAAGCCCAAGATTTGCACGTTCATCACCATATCCATCTGATATTGGGAAAATGGTAGATGCACCAATAATTCATGTCAATGGAGATAATCCTGAAGCTGTAGTTTACGCGACAAGAGTAGCAACAGAGTTTAGATTAAAATTTAACAGAGATGTGGTTATTGATCTAATTTGTTATAGAAGATTTGGTCATAACGAAGGAGATGAGCCATCTTTTACCCAGCCTTTAATGTATAAGAAAATAAGATCACACCCGTCTACGGTAAATATTTATGGAGAAAAACTAGTAAATGAAAATCTTTTCTCTAAAGATCAACTTAATTTAAAAATTCAAGAGTTTAAGAATTTATTAGACGATCAATTTAAAACTGCGAAAGACTATAAACCGAAAATAGAATGGTTTGAGGGAACATGGTCTAGATACAAACCAGAAAAAGGAAAAGATAGACGAGGTGTTACAGGAGCTGACATTAAAATTTTAAAAGAAATTTCAAATAAAATTAATATTGTTCCACAAGAAAAAAATATTCATAAAACAATTATTAAAATTCTTGACTCCAGAAGACAAACAGTTGAGCAAGGTGTTGGAATTGACTGGGCTACAGCAGAGGCTTTAGCTTTTGGTTCTTTATTGGAGGAGGGATATCCAGTTAGATTGGTTGGCCAAGATTCAGGAAGAGGGACTTTTAGTCAAAGACATTCTGTTCTAAGAAATCAAATTGATAATTCCAGATATATTCCTTTGAACAATATATCAAAATATCAAAAAAATTTTGAAGTTGTTGATAGTTTTTTATCAGAACTCGCAGTCCTAGGATTTGAGTATGGATATAGTTTAGTTGAACCAAATACTCTTACTTTGTGGGAAGCACAGTTTGGAGATTTTGCTAATGGTGCCCAAGTAATTATTGACCAATTTATTGCATCTGGAGAAAGGAAATGGAATAGAGCCTCAGGATTAGTAATGCTGCTACCCCATGGATATGAAGGTCAAGGTCCAGAGCATTCTTCCGCAAGATTGGAGAGATATCTACAATTATGTGCAAATGATAATCTTCAAATTATGAATTGCACTACTCCAGCTAACTATTTTCATGCATTGAGAAGACAAATGCACAGAGACTTTAGAAAGCCTTTAATTATGATGACACCAAAGTCCTTACTAAGAAATAAATTATGTGTATCAAATATAGAGGATTTTAGTAAAGAAAATACATTTCACAGAGTACTCTGGGATCACGCTTTAGATCCTAAAGCTGAGGGTTTTTTAAAATTAAAAGATAAATCAAAGATAAGAAAAGTTATTATGTGTTCTGGTAAAGTATACTTTGATTTATTGGCAGCAAGAGAGAAACTAAAAGTTGATGACGTTGCATTGTATAGAATTGAACAATTATACCCATTTCCTGCAAAAGCTCTTGTAAAAGAACTTAGACCATTTGCAAATAATTCAAATTTTTTTTGGTGCCAAGAGGAACCAAAAAATATGGGTGCATGGTTCTCAGTAAGAGATTATATACAATGGACATTAGAAACTATTAAGGCTAAAAATAGTAAAATTTCTTATATAGGAAGAAATCCTGATGCTTCACCTGCAACAGGTTACGCAAAAAGACATCTTTCAGAACAACAAGAAATTATTAATAAAGTATTTGAATAAATGAGTGAAAAAATTCTAGTCCCTGTGCTTGGAGAGAGTATTACTGAGGCAACAGTATCCAAGTGGTTAAAGAAACAAGGCGACAGTGTCATTGCAGATGAAGCTGTAGTTGAACTTGAAACTGATAAAGTAAATTTAGAAGTACCAGCATCAACACATGGTGTTATTGCAGAGATTAATGCCAACGAAGGAGATACAGTTGAAGTAGGAGCAGTTTTAGGAGTGATTTCAGAGACTGCAAATAAAACAGAAAATAAACCTTCTAATCAAGTTATAGAAGATCAAAAAGACCAAGTAGAGGAGAACCCTAAAATATTTGAGACTAAAGTCGAACCAACATTAGAAACTGAAGAAAAAGACAATGTTATAAGCTTGGATGTAGAAAAAAAACAAAAAGTATTAGAAACTTCAGATGAAGAACAGCCATTTGTTTTAACAGATGAAGTATTAGAGCCAAATGCAGAAGAAACAAAAATAAATCCGATATTATCCCCCGCTGTAAGAAAAATGGTTGCAGAAAAAAAAATTGATTTAGAACAAGTAAAACCTACAGGAAAAGATGGCAGAATATTAAAAGGCGACTTAATTAGTATGATGGGTGCCAATCCTCAACCAAACCAAAGAAAAATTCAATTTGGTGAAGAGGAAAGAATTAAGATGTCTAGGTTAAGACAGACTATTGCAAAAAGACTAAAGGAAGCCCAGGAAAATGCAGCAATGTTAACCACTTTTAATGAGGTTGACATGTCAGGTATAATGTCGATGCGAAAAGAAAATCAAGAAGATTTTCAGGCAAGATATGGAATTAAACTTGGATTTATGTCCTTTTTTGTAAAAGCTTGCGTGGTTGGTTTAAAATTATTTCCAGCAATAAATGCAGAAATAGAGGGACAGGAAATAATATATAAAAATTACTATAATATTAGCTTTGCTGTTGGAACTGAAAAAGGTTTAGTAGTACCAGTTTTAAAAAATGCTGACGAAATGTCTTTTGCTGACATAGAGAAAGAAATTAAAAATCTGTCAGAAAAAGCAAAAAATAATTCTTTAGTTATTGAGGATTTACAAGGTGGTACATTTACAATCAGCAATGGGGGAGTGTATGGTTCAATGTTGTCTACCCCGATTTTAAATCCTCCTCAGTCAGGTGTATTAGGAATGCACAATATTGTTGAAAGACCTGTTGTTCAAGATAATGAAATTAAAGTAAAACCAATAATGTATCTTGCACTTTCATATGACCATAGGATTATAGATGGAAAAGACTCAGTTTCTTTTTTAAAAACAGTTAAAGAAAACCTTGAAGATCCAAGGAGATTATTTTTAAATATTTAAATGTCAGAAAAATTTGATGTAACAGTAATTGGTGGTGGCCCTGGTGGGTATGTCTGTGCAATAAGATTATCACAACTAGGTCTAAAAACTGCATGCATTGAATCCAGAGGATCGCTTGGTGGAACCTGCTTAAATGTAGGGTGTATTCCATCAAAAAGCTTATTGAACTTATCTGAAAATTTTCACAAGGCAAAAAATTTTGAAAAGATTGGTATCGAAATTGGTGAAATTAAATTGAACCTTGGAAAGATGATGAAAAATAAAGAAAAGGCTGTAACTGTTTTAACAAAGGGAATAGAATTTTTGTTCAAAAAAAATAAGGTTTCTTATTTCAAAGGCAAAGGATCATTTAAGAGCTCAAATGAAATAGTAGTTTCTGAGGATGGAGAAGAAACAGTTATTGAGACTGAAAAAGCAATAATTAGTACTGGTTCAGAGCCTGTATCAATACCTGGAATGGAATTTGATGAGGAAAAAATAATCTCGTCTACTGGAGCATTATCCTTGGAAAAATTACCAAAAAAAATGGTTGTAGTTGGTGGAGGATATATTGGTTTGGAAATGGGTTCAGTTTGGTCAAGACTTGGAACAGAAGTAGAAGTTGTTGAATTTCTAGATCATATTACACCTGGTATGGACCGTGAGATATCAACTGAATTCATGAAGATACTTAAAAAACAAGGAATAAAATTTAAATTAAATACCAAGGTTGAAAAAATTACAAAAAATGAAAATGGAGTTATCCTTGAAGTAATTGATAAAGAAAATAAGAAAAAAAATATAGAAGCTGATGTTGTCCTTATTTCAGTTGGAAGACGACCATACACGACCGGTTTAAAATTAGAAAATGTGGGAGTTAAAACTGACGAAAAAGGAAAGGTAAAAGTAGATAAAAATTTTGAAACAAATATTAAAAACATATTTGCTATTGGTGATGTTATTGATGGTCCTATGTTAGCTCACAAAGCAGAAGAGGAAGGAATTGCAGTTGCAGAATTTATTGCTGGTCAATCAGGACATGTAAATTACGAGATTATACCTGGTGTAATTTATACCTCTCCAGAAGTTGCTTCAGTAGGAAAAACTGAGGAACAATTAAATGAAAAAAAAATTAATTTTAAAGTTGGAAAATTTCCTTTTATGGCAAATTCAAGAGCAAAAGCAATAGATGAGCCTGAAGGTTTTGTTAAAATTCTTGCTGATGCAACTTCTGATAAAGTTTTAGGAGTACATATTATAGGCCCACACGCTGGAGAAATGATTGCTGAAATGGCTATTGCAATGGAGTTTGGTGCAAGTTCAGAGGACATAGCGAGAACTTGCCATGCGCACCCAACATTTTCAGAGGCAATAAAAGAAGCGGCTTTATCTGTAGAAAAAAGACAGATTCACTCTTAATATATTTCATAATATCAATTATGAAATATCCGATTTTATTACCTAATATTTTTGATTATCCATTTACTTATGAAAGTGAAAGCAAATTAAATATTGGTGACTATGTAAATGTACCTTTTGGCTCAAAAACGATAACAGGTGTTGTATGGGATAAATTTGAGGAAAATAATAATAAAAACTTTAAAATTAAATCAATTAAAGAAAAATTAAATATTCTATCCTTAAAAAAACAAACCATAAATTTTTTAAATTGGTTTTCATATTATAACCTTATTCCACTTGGTATGACGCTCAGGCTTCACTTTCTCAGTGGAAAAGCTATAGAAATGCAAAAAAAAGAAGAGTATCAAAAATATTCTAAAAAGTTCGGCAAACACCAATTTAATTTATCTAATGAGCAAATAAAAGCCTACAAAGAAATAATAAAAAAAGATGACAAATTTAGAGTACACTTACTACAAGGCACAACTGGCTCAGGGAAGACAATTGTTTACTTTAATTCAATAAAAAAAATTCTTGATCAGGGAAAACAATCTTTAATTTTATTACCAGAAATTGGTCTCACGGGAGAATTTGAAAAGAAATTTAAGAATTTTTTTGGTTTTGAGGCAGCTATTTGGCACTCAAAAATAACTCCAAAAATGAAAAAAATTATTTGGAGTGGATTAGCGTCGGGTGAAATTAAAGTGGTTATTGGTGCAAGATCATCCTTATTTTTACCTTTTAAAAACTTGGGATTAATTACCGTGGATGAAGAACATGATCAATCTTATAAACAAGATGAGGGTGTAATTTATAATGCAAGAGATATGGCGATTGCTCGTGCCAGTAATGAAAATATACCTATTAATTTAGTAACAGCTGTTCCATCTATAGAAACTTATGCAAATGTTAAAAATGAAAAATATTATCATTCAAGGTTGAAAAGAAGATATAAGGATGCAAAATTACCCAATCATCATATTATAGATCTCAACCAATACAAACTTGCAAAAAAGTCATTTATTTCATCGAAAACTTTAGAAAAAGTAAATGAACATCTTCTAAAAGGTGATCAAATACTTTTCTTTATTAATAGAAGAGGTTTTGCTCCGTATGTTTTATGTAAAAAATGTTTGAATGTATTTTCATGTCCAAATTGTTCAATCAATCTTGTTTATCATAAAAATAATAAAAAACTTCTCTGTCATTATTGTGGTTACAGTTCTAACTTGAATAGAAAATGTAAAAAACAAGATAACTGTGAATTTATTTTTAGTGGACCAGGTGTTGAAAAAATTGCCGAGGAGGTAGAAATATTATTTCCAAACAAAAAAATAAATATTTTTTCAAGTGATACAATGAATAAAGCTTCAGGAAAAAAAATTTTAGATAAAATTATTTCTGGAGAAATTAACATACTTATAGGGACCCAATTAATTTCAAAAGGTTTCCACTTTCCTAATCTAAATTGTATTATTGTATTAGATATTGATTTGACTTCACAAGGACACGATCTAAGAAGTGCAGAGAAAAATTTACAATTATATCATCAACTTTCTGGTCGAGCAGGTCGAGCAGGCAAGCCTGCAAATATTTATTTTCAAACCTTAAATATAAAAACTGAAGTAATTGATCAAATAACTCATCAAGATCCATTTAAGTTTTTAGATCATGAATTAGAACTTCGTAAACAAAACAACCTCCCACCTTTTGAAAGATTTGTCTCATTAATTTTAACCTCAGAAGATGAAAAATTATTATATGATGAAGCTTTAAAATTTAAGAATAAACTTGTCAGTAAAATTAGTGAAAAAATTCTTGGTCCTGTTAATGCGCCTGTGTTTAGAATTAAGAGAAAGTTTAGAAGCAGGCTCTTAATAAGAGCGAAGAAAAACAGCAACATTCAAAAAAAACTCAAAATGATCTTAAAAGAAATTAAATTTTCCAAAGGAATGAAACTAATAGTTGATGTTGACCCGGTAAGCTTCAATTAGTCCACTAAATACAGACATTTTTTAAAATCTGAGTCTTGAAGACTGATTATTGGTGTGTTAATTAAGCGAAATTTTTATAAAACATCTTCATATTTGAGAACTAAATTGACTAAAATTAATACTTCAGTGACATCAAATAATAGCTACTCTCAAGCTTTGTTTGAGTTAGCATCTGAAAACTATGTTCTTTTAGAAGTAGAAGAGCAAACATCAGCTTTATTGAAATTAATCAAAACAAGTTCGGATTTTAGAGATTTGATTAAAAATCCAACTACAAAAAGTGATGATCTAATTAAGATAATGGATGAGATTGCAAACCAAAATAATTTTAATGGATTGTTAAAAAGATTTATTAGTTTTTTAATAAAAAAGAGAAGATTCTTTTACGTTGAAAAAATATTTAACGATTATCTAGACGTATGTTCTAGATCAAGAGGAGAAATTAAAGCAGAACTTTTAGCTGCTAAAGAGTTAAATAAAAATGATATAGACAAAGTTAAAAACGAATTAGCTGAAAATTTTGGCTCAAATATAAAATTAAACTATAAACATGATCCAAGTTTAATTGGTGGATTGGTTATTAAAGTAGGTAGCACTATGGTTGATACCTCCATTAAAAATAAATTACATCAAATACAAAAGCAAATGATAGAGGCATAAATGGAAATAAATCCTTCAGAAGTAACTAAGATTTTAAAAGAACAAATTAAACAATTTGGAGACAAAGCCGAAGTTTCTGAAGTTGGACAAGTATTATCTGTAGGCGATGGTATTGCAAGAATTTACGGTCTAGATAATGTTCAAGCTGGAGAAATGGTTGAGTTTTCAGATGGATCAAAAGGTATGGCACTAAACCTTGAAAGCGAAAATGTGGGTGTTGTAATTTTTGGTGATGATAGAGCCGTTAAAGAAGGCGATACAGTTAAAAGAACAGGAGCTATTGTTGATACTCCAGTTGGAAAAGAACTTCTGGGAAGAGTCGTTGACGGTTTAGGAAATCCGATAGATGGCAAAGGTGCTCTAGATAAAGGTATTAAGAAAAGCAGGGTTGAGGTAAAAGCGCCTGGAATTATTCCAAGAAAATCTGTTAGTGAACCTATGCAAACAGGTTTAAAATCAATTGACAGTTTGGTTCCAATTGGAAGAGGTCAAAGAGAATTAATAATTGGGGACAGACAAACTGGAAAAACAGCGGTCGCAATTGATGCAATTATCAACCAAAAAAAAATTAATGAGTCTGGCGATGAAAAACAAAAACTTTATTGTATTTACGTTGCCATTGGTCAAAAAAGATCAACTGTAAGACAAATTGAAAAGACTTTAGAGGAAGCTGGAGCAATGGAGTATACAACTATTGTTGCTGCAACCGCTTCTGATGCTGCCCCTCTTCAATTTCTGGCACCATATACAGGATGTGCAATGGGAGAATACTTTAGAGATAATGGAATGCACGCATTAATTATTTATGATGACTTATCAAAACAAGCAGTTGCATATAGACAAATGTCTCTGTTGTTAAGAAGACCTCCAGGAAGAGAAGCTTACCCAGGTGATGTATTTTATTTACATAGTAGATTATTAGAGAGAGCCGCAAAACTAGGAGATGATCATGGTGGCGGATCATTGACAGCACTGCCAATAATTGAAACTCAGGGTGGAGACGTATCTGCTTTTATTCCAACAAATGTAATTTCAATTACAGATGGGCAAATTTTTCTTGAAACAGAACTATTCAATCAAGGAATTAGACCCGCAATAAACGTTGGTCTGTCAGTTTCAAGAGTAGGGTCTTCTGCTCAAACTAAAGCAATGAAAAAGGTTTCTGGATCAATGAAACTAGAGCTGGCTCAATACAGAGAGATGGCAGCTTTTGCACAGTTTGGTTCTGATTTAGATGCCGCTACTCAAAAACTTTTGAATAGAGGTTCAAAACTAACCGAACTTTTAAAACAGAAGCAGTATTCACCCATGACAGTTGCTGAGCAGGTTATATCAGTATTTTGTGGTGTAAAAGGACATTTAGATGAAATTGAACAAAAAGATATTGCAACATTTGAGACTAAAATTATTGAAAAATGTAGATCTGAAAAACCTGAAATAATTGATTCTATTAATTCTTCAGGAAAACTTGATGAAGATAATGAAAAAGTATTAACAGAATTAATCTCGGATTTAAAAAAAACTTTTAACTCATAAAAAATGGCAAGTTTAGACGATTTAAAGAAAAGAATATCTAGCGTTAAATCTACACAAAAGATAACTAAAGCAATGAAAATGGTTGCTGCAGCTAAGTTGAGAAGAGCGCAAGAAAGCGCTGAAAGAGGAAGACCTTACTCTGAGAAAATGAATAACATCATATTAAATCTGTCTAGCGGTGTTTCAGACAAGGAAAATGCACCAAAGTTATTATCTGGTACAGGCGATGATAAGGTTCATCTTTGTGTTGTATTAACAGCAGATAGAGGTCTTTGTGGTGGTTTTAATTCAAATATTATTAAAAAAGCAAAATCTTATTTTCAAAAAATTTCTGATTCAGGAAAAACATTAAAAATTATTACTGTTGGTTCTAAAGGATATGATCAATTAAAAAGACTATACCAGGATAAAATAATTGAAAATATTTCATTTAAAGAATCAAAAAATGCAAATTATTTTGATGCTGACAAAGTTGGAAAAATAATAATAGAAAAATTTGAGAATAACGAGTTTGATGTATGTACAATATTTTATAATCAATTTAAAAATGTAATTACTCAAATTCCTCAAGAGCAGCAAATAATTCCTTTAAAAACTGAAGAAAAAGACAACAAATCCTCGGAGGAGAACTATGAGTTTGAACCAGATGAAGATGAAATTTTAGGAAATTTACTTCCAAAAAATATTTCAACTCAAATTTTTAAAGCGATGTTAGAAAATTCAGCTAGCGAACAGGGTTCGAGAATGAGTGCAATGGACAATGCAACCCGAAACGCAGGTGAAATGGTTGATAAACTTACTATTGAATATAATAGAAGTCGTCAAGCAGCAATTACTAAAGAACTAATTGAAATCATATCAGGAGCAGAAAGTTTATAATTATGAGAAAAGGAAAAATTACACAAATTATCGGTGCGGTAGTCGACGTAAAATTTGAGGGAGAATTACCAGAAATATTAACAGCATTAGAATGTAATAATGGAGGAAACAGACTTGTATTAGAAGTTGCTCAGCACTTAGGCGAGTCTAGCGTAAGAACAATCGCAATGGATGCAACAGAGGGTTTAAAGAGAGGTGATGAAGTAACAGATACAGCTGCTCCAATTAAGGTTCCAGTTGGACCAGAAACTTTAGGCAGAATCATAAATGTAATTGGTGAGCCTATTGATGAAAGGGGCGAAATTAAACCAACAGATAATTGGCCTATTCATAGATCTGCACCTGAATTTAACGATCAATCAACTGAAACAGAAGTTTTAGTAACGGGAATTAAGGTTATCGATCTTTTAGCACCATATGCAAAGGGTGGAAAAATTGGTTTATTCGGTGGAGCTGGTGTTGGAAAAACAGTTCTTATTATGGAATTGATCAATAACGTTGCAAAAGCTCACGGAGGATTTTCTGTTTTTGCTGGCGTTGGTGAAAGAACTAGAGAGGGAAATGACCTTTATCATGAAATGATAGAGTCAGGCGTTATTAAAACAAACGAAGCAGGTTCAAAAGCAGCATTAGTTTACGGTCAAATGAATGAACCTCCTGGAGCAAGGGCAAGAGTAGCTCTGACAGGTTTAACTGTTGCTGAATATTTTAGAGATCAAGAGGGACAAGATGTTCTTTTTTTCGTTGATAATATTTTTAGATTTACTCAAGCAGGTTCAGAGGTATCAGCTTTGCTTGGTAGAATTCCATCAGCTGTTGGATATCAACCAACTCTAGCTACTGACATGGGTAACTTACAAGAAAGAATTACAACGACTAACAAAGGTTCAATTACCTCTGTACAAGCAATTTATGTTCCTGCAGATGATTTAACAGATCCAGCTCCAGCAACATCATTTGCTCACCTAGATGCAACGACTGTATTATCTAGACAAATTGCTGAAATAGGTATTTATCCAGCTGTGGATCCACTAGACTCAACGTCTAGAATTCTAGACCCTAGAATTGTTGGTGATGAACATTATAGAGTAGCGAGAGAAGTTCAAAAAGTATTACAAACTTACAAATCACTGCAAGATATTATTGCAATTTTAGGAATGGATGAACTATCTGAAGAGGATAAGTTAATTGTTGCTAGAGCAAGAAAAATTCAAAGATTTTTATCACAGCCCTTTTTTGTTGCAGAAGTATTTACAGGTTCTCCAGGTAAATTAGTAGACTTAGAGTCAACAATAAAAGGTTTTGATGCTATTTGTAAGGGAGAGTATGATCACTTGCCTGAAGCAGCATTTTATATGGTTGGGACAATAGAGGAAGCTATAGAAAAAGCTGAAAAAATGGCTAAGGATGCAGCAGCTTAATGAGTGAAGGTTTTAAGATTGATATTGTTAATCCTGAAAAATCTTTTCTTTCAAAAGAAAATGTTTCAGAAGTAGTTGTTCCTGCTTATGAGGGTGAAATGGGAATTTTAAAGGACCATATACCAATTATCTCATTTTTAAAGCCTGGTATCATAAAAGTTATTTCTAGCTCTGAGGAACATAATTTTTATGTTGAAGACGGTATTGTTGAATTTAAAGATAATACTTTATCTATTTTAACAAGCTCAATTTTTGACATTAAAAATGCGAATAAAAAACATGTTTCAGATGAAATCCAAGAAGCCGAAAAAGAGTTAAATAAAGATGATTTAAATGATCAAAAAAGATTTTTGTTAAATCATAAAGTCGAAATTTTAAAATCTATAAGTATTAATTAATAACCTTTTCAACTTCTTTCTGTATTTCTTGATAAACATGAAGTTTAAAATCTACAACTGTATCAGTAATCTTACTTAATTCTTCCCATTTCCAATCTAAAAATTCAGGATATTTTGTTTTAATATTTATTTCTTCATCATTTCCAATAAATTTTACAATAAACCATTTTTGTCTTTGACCTTTATATTTGCCCTTCCAAATTATTCCGAGCAAATTCTCAGGTAAATAATAGGTTGTAAAACCATCTATTTCTTTAATTAATTTCACAGATTTAATACTTGTCTCTTCTTCTAGTTCTCTTAAAGCTGCTTTTAGATTATCTTCACCTTTGTCGATACCACCCTGAGGCATTTGCCAAAAATTTTTTGGATTATCAATTCTTTTTGCTAAAAAAACTTTATTCTCTTTATTTAATACTACTATTCCCACTCCACTTCTAAGTGGCAACTTTTTAAATTTTTCTTGCATTTTAACCGTTAAGTAATTTTAACGCGTAATCGAGTTGGTTGTCGGTGTCAGTATTTATTCTAAAATCATCTGACCCTTCTGCAATTTCAATATCAGGTGTAACACCTACTTGAGAAATTGATTTTCCAGATGGTAAATAATATTTTGAAACAGTAAGCCTTATTGCTCCATCATTTTTCAAAGGAATAATAGATTGAACAGATCCCTTGCCATATGTGCTTTCACCCACTAATACTGCTCTTTTATGATCTTGAAGTGCGCCTGCAACTATTTCAGATGCGGATGCAGAGCCGTAGTTGATAAGCACAATCATAGTTTCTCCATTTAAAACGTCCCCTCTCTTTGCAAACCATTTTCTATTTTCGAATTTTCTTTTACTTTTGGTTGAAACTATTTCCCCATTTTCAAGAAAGAAATCGGAGATTTTTATAGCTTGAGAAAGTAATCCACCCGGATTATTTCTTAGATCTAAAATATAATTTTTAACTTTTCCATTTTTTTTAAACTCTTTTATTTTATCCTCTATCTGATCACTGCTATTTTCATTGAAAGATGTAAGCCTAATATATCCCGTTTTATCATCAATGATTTCAGATTTAACAGAAGCTACTTTTATAATGTCTCTTGTAATAACAAATGTTAGTGCCTTTTTCTCACCAACTCGTCTAACAGTTATTTCTATATCAGTTCCAACAGGACCTCTCATTAAATCTACAGCCTCCGTTAAAGATTTGCCTTGAACTTGTATATCATTGATTTTTACAATGTAATCGCCTGCTTTAATCCCAACTTTAGAAGCTGGGGAATTGTCTATTGGTGAAATCACTTTTACTACACCTGCCTCCATACCTACTTCGATACCCAAACCTCCAAATTCTCCACTTGTTTCGGTTTGCATATTTTCAAATGAGTCTGGAGACATATATGCCGAATAAGGATCTAGAGATTGTAATACACCATTTATAGCTGCATCCATTGCATCACCTTGATTTACATCCTCTACATATTCTTTATTAATTTTATCTAGTACTTCACTGAATAGATCTATTTTTTTATAAATATCATCTTCATTTGCAGATTTTGAAATTGTTGAAAAACTACAAATTAAAATAATTATTAGTAAATTTTTAATTTTAAATCTCATATAATTAATTTCTCTTTGGGTATTAATTCAGACCACATTTTTTCTAATTCATAAAATTTTCTTTTTTCAGGATTAAAAATATGAACAATTAAATCAATTCCATCAACTAACTTCCAATCATTACTTTCTTTACCTTCAATTTTACAATTTTGAATTCCACTTTTCTTAAATTTTTCAAAAACCTGCTCTGATAAAGCTTGAATATGTCTCGATGAAGTTCCACTAGCTATAATCATATAATCAGCCATTGATGATTTACCCTCAAGGTCAATGGAAACTATATCTGTTGCTTTATTAAAATCTAGTGTATCAATTATTTCTTTTTTTAGACTGGAGATTTTATCCATTAATTAAATTTAGAGTATCAAATTTTTCTTAATTGAGAAGATGAAATTTTGACTTTATTAAATTTAATAAATTCAACGCTTTTCCTGTTATATTTTTTATAAACGGGGGATTTAATGGCTTTGGTTTTATAACCATCTCTATCAAAAACTATTATTTTACATATCTTTAAAATTTCTTTGTAACTTTTCCACTTATGAAGATTAATCAAGTTATCTGCACCAATAATAAAATATAATTCATTGGATTTTTTTTTTAAAAATTTAATTAAATGAATAGTTTTATTAGATTTTATTTTTTTTTCAAAAAACTTAACTTCTATAAATTTATTCTTTAAATTTATTTTTCTAGCAAATGCTATTCTTTTATTTATATTAATTGAACTTTCATTTTTGAAAGGATTCTTGCTTGTTATTGCCCATATAATTTTGTCAAGTTTTAAAATTTTTTTTGCAACTTTACTAATTTTAATATGTCCGATGTGCGCGGGATCAAATGTTCCACCAAGAATGCCAATTCTTTTTTTACTTTCTAATTTGGCCTGAACCATATATTTCGTATTTGTAACTTACAAGTTGGTTTAGACCAACAGGCCCTCTTGGAGGCAATTTATTTGTTGAAATTCCAACTTCTCCACCAAATCCAAATTCACCCCCGTCTGCAAATTGTGTAGAAGTATTTTGAATTGCTATAGAGCTATTTACACTTTTAATAAAATATTTTGCTGTCCTGTTATTATTCGTAATAATAGCATCTGTATGCATAGTCCCATATTTGTTTATATGTCCAATAGCTTCTAAAATATTTTGAACAACTTTGACTGATATTTTTGATGATAAATGTTCAGTAGACCAAGTTTTATTATTTGCTATTAACGTTTTTCCAGAAAAATTTTTTTTTATAGTTTTATCACCATAAATCTTACAACCACTTTTTGTTAAGTCTTCTAATATTTCGTTGATATTTTTTAGTTTATTTTTGTGTATCAAGAGGGTTTCTGTGGCGCCACAAATACTTGTGTTTCTCATTTTTGCATTTTTAACAATTTTTTTTGCCATACTTAAATTTGCATCTTTATCTATGTAAGTATGACAAATACCTTCCAAATGACCTATTACTGCAACATTTGATAATTCTTGAACTTTCTTGACTAAATTTTTACCTCCCCTGGGTATTACTACATCGATATATTGACTCATTTTTGAGAGCATAAAATCCACAAGTTTCCTATCTTTCTTTTCGATAAATTGAACAAAATTTTTATCTATTTTGTGTTTAGTTAGACAAGTTCGAAAATAGTTAGCTAAAATTTTATTGGTAAAATAAGCTTCTGATCCCCCTCTTAAAATGACACAATTTCCAGATTTGAAACATAAAGTCGATACATCTGCAGTAACATTTGGTCTGCTCTCATAAATCACCCCAATAACTCCAATTGGTATGCTTACTTTTTTAATTTTTAACCCATTAGGTCTTGTCCACTTGCTCAATTCGTAATTGACTGGATCTTTTAGTTTTATAACAGTTTTAATTGCCTCTATTATTGAATTAAGTTTCTCATTGTTAAGCTCTAATCTATTAACTAAATTTTTTTTAAGACCTTTTTTCTTTGCGTATCTTATATCTTTTAAATTTTCTAGTAGAATTTTATTTTTATTTTTAAAAATTAGTTTTACAAAACTTTTAAGGACATTATTTTTAATTTTAGTATCTATAATTTTATGTGCTTTTTTTGAATTTTGTCCTAATTTTATTAAATATTTACTCATTATATTCTAACCATATCATCTTTATGAATAACTTCTGATTTTGAAACATATCCCAATAAACTTGAAATTGTGTTTGAATGTTGCCCCTTAATTTTACTTATTTCAGCCGATGTGAAGCTACTCAAGCCACGAGCAAATTCATTCATGTTTTTATCTAAAATTTTAATATGATCTCCTTTATTAAAATTTCCTCTAACGGTTTTAATACCAGCAGCCAACAAACTCTTGCCTTTTCTTAGGGCGTTTAAAGCACCATCATCAATTATTACATCTCCTTTTGGAGAAATAGAACTTATAATCCATTTTTTTCTAGCGTCTAATTTTGATATATTTGGCAAAAACCAAGTACAATTATTATCTGATAAAATTTTTTGAATAGGTCTATGAACTAAACCATTTGCAATTGCCATATGACATCCTGAAAGCTGGCAAACCTTTGCTGCATCAATCTTAGTCTTCATGCCGCCAGTTCCGTGCTCACTTATACTTTTCGTTGCAATTTTTTCAATCTTATCATCAATAGTGCTTATTTCTTTTATTAATATTGCTTCTTTATTTATTTTTGGATTTTTTGTGTATAATCCTTCAACATCAGATAATAAGATTAAACAATCAGCACCTGAAATTTGTGCAACTCTTGAAGCTAATCTGTCATTGTCACCATATTTAATCTCAGATGTTGCGATGCTATCATTCTCATTAACTATTGGGACAAAACCTAAATTAAATAGATTCTCAAATGTTCTTTTAGCATTAATTGCTCTTCTTCTTTTCTCAGTATCCTCAAGAGTTAACAATATTTGTGAAAGATTAATTTTTTTTGGACTGAAAAATTCTTTAAACAAATTCATTAATTCGATTTGTCCAATTGATGCCACAGCCTGACTTTTATCTAATTTTAGATTTTTTTTACTTAATTTAAGTTTTTTACAGCCAAGCGCTATAGCGCCTGAGCTAACAATAATTATGTTTTTTTTTAAATTTTTTAAATTTTTGATATCTTTTGCAAATTCACTTAACCATTTTACCCTTATTTTTTGATCTTTATCAATAAGAAGAGAAGAGCCAATTTTTACAACAACAGTCTTTGAGTCTTTAAGATACATAATTTATTAATTTAGCTTTGACTTTCATTAATGCGTCTTTTCTAAGTGTAGATAATAGTAATACATTTTTTTTTGTTTTTTTTTTAAAATTTTTTACTTTTTCATTTATTTCTATTTCATCCAATAAATCTATCTTGTTTAAAACTATTAATTCATCTTTTTTCAAGAGATCACTACTATACTCGCCCAATTCATTTCTTACTTGATTATATGATTCCTCAAGATTGTTTTCTGTAATGTCTATTAAATGTAATAGAGATTTACATCTTTCTATATGTTTTAAAAACTTAATACCTAAGCCAGTTCCTGTATGTGCTCCTTCTATTAGACCAGGTATATCTGCCAGTGTTATTTCTTTATCATCATAAATTGTGACACCTAAGTTTGGATTTAATGTGGTAAATTTGTAATTTGCTATTTTTGGGTTGGCACTTGTTATGGAGGCAAGTAGACTAGATTTACCAGCATTAGGAAGTCCTATAATTCCTATATCAGCAATAGTTTTGAGTTGAAGCCATATCCAAAATTCCTCTCCTTTAGATCCCTTAGTAAATTTTTTTGGAGCACGATTAGTTGAAGATTTGAATCTTGTATTCCCAAATCCTCCCTTTCCTCCTATAGCAACAACAAATTCTTCATTTTCATTTTTAAAATCATAGATTAAAGTTTTGTTATCTTCCTCAAATACTTGTGTACCGACAGGAACTTTTAGAAAAAGAACTTCACCACCTTTCCCTGTTTTGTTTTTTCCACTACCATCGCCACCTCTTTGTGCTTTAAAGTGTTGTTGATAACGAAAGTCTATAAGCGTGTTTAAGTTTCTTTCAGATGTAAGTACTACAGAACCGCCTTTACCACCGTCTCCACCATCAGGACCTCCAAACTCAACAAATTTTTCTCTTCTGAAACTAGGTGATCCCGATCCGCCATCGCCAGCTTTTACATATATCTTTACTTGATCTAAAAATTTCATGATACAACTATGTTAGGAGTTGTGAGATTTAATTGGGTTTTACAGATACGTAAGTTCTATCTGACTTACTTTTTTTAAATTCTACTTTACCTTTAACTACAGAAAAAATTGAGTGATCTTTTCCCATCCCTACATTTTCTCCAGGGAAAATTTTTGTTCCTCTTTGTCTTACTATTATATTTCCAGGAACAACAAACTGGCCACCATATTTTTTTACTCCGAGCCTACGTCCAGCACTATCTCTACCATTCCTTGACGATCCACCAGCTTTTTTTGTTGCCATAGTTTACCTATTTATTTGAAACTTCCTTAGTTTGAGTTTTTATTTCTTTTGAAGCTTCCTTTTTTATTTCCGCCTCTGAAATTATCTTTCCATCCTTAGCAAAAATTTTATTTATTCTAATTAAAGAAAACTGCTGTCTATGTCCATTTTTTCTTCTAGAGTTTTTTCTTCTTCTTTTTTTAAAAATTAATACCGTTCTATTTTTTCCATTTTTAATTAAGTCAGCTTCAACTTTAGCTCCTGAAATAGTTGGTTCTCCTAATTCAAGGTTTTTATCGTCTCCGTAAGCTAAAACTTCGTTAAATTCTAATTTAGTTTCAGGTTTCGAATCTTCTAATCTTTCAATCTTAATTATTTCGCCAGCTTGCACCTTATACTGTTTTCCACCTGTTTTTATTACTGCGAATGACATAGTTAGTCCTAATTTTTATAAACAGCAATATAGTCAGGGTCAAATCATAGTCAAGCTGAATAACTTAGAAATTATCCTTTAAATCTCTCAATTTTGAAAATGTTTCCAAATCTTCAGATTTTAAAAAAATGTTGCAATCTAGCTCGTCCTCAATTGTGGTTGGAATAGTTGGTAATCCTTTGTCTAATAAATTTTTTATTTTTTCAAATTTTTTGTTTAACTTCTCATTTTGTTGATCTTGAATTTTACAAAACTCTGCATTTTTCATTGTGTATTCATGTCCACAGAATATTTTTGTATCTTTAGGGAAATTTTTAAATATTTGAAGCGAGGAAAACATTTGTTCATATGTACCTTCAAATATTCTACCACATCCTAAAGAGAATAATGTATCTCCAGTGAATAATAATTTTTCTTTTTTAAAATAGAAACATATGTGCCCAGAAGTATGTCCTGGTATATGGAATACTTGAAAACTAAATTCATCTTTGCTCCAAATCTCTTTGTCCTTCAACTCTATATCCATTCCTGGTATTCTATGTTTATCTTCTACATATCCTATTACTTTGGCATTATATTTCTTTTTTAAATTTAAATTTCCTCCAATATGATCAAAATGATGATGCGTGTTTAATATAAACTTTAAATTAGCTTGATTACTTTCTATAGAAGCAATTACTGGTCCTTCTTCACTTGGGTCTACAACACATGCATTTTTTTTACTGTCTATAATTAAATAAGAATAATTATCTTCTAGACATTTTATAATCTCAACATTCATTTATTTCTCTATTAAAAAAATACCTAATTGCGATTCTAAATTTCTCCATGCTAAATTTTTAGAACTTAAATTTAGAGTTTTATCATTTTTTAATGCTAAAGATTTAAAAATTTTTATTTCTCTTTTTGAACAAAAATTGAAAAAATCCCTTAAAGTACACATATGCAAATTAGGTGTATTATACCATTCATTAGGAAGGTTTTCTGTAACTGGCATTGTGCCCTTGATTAATAAATTAAGACGAACTTTCCAGTAACCAAAGTTTGGTATAGTAACAATTGCTTTTTTACCAACTCTCAAAAGCTCGGAGATAACTTTTTCAGGATCTAAGAAAGCTTGAAGCGTCTGACTTAAAATAACAAAATCGAATGAATTATTTGGGAATTGTTGTAAGTCATTTTCTGCATTTCCTTCTATTACAGTCAAACCTTTTGATAGGCAATTTTGAACCCTATTTTTTGAAATTTCTAAACCACGTATTTTTGAAGTTTTATTATCCTTAAGAAACTTCATTAATTCTCCATCGCCGCATCCAACATCTAAAACTTTGGAATTTTGTAATATTAGCTCCGAAATAACTTTAAATTCTTTTTTCATTCACAGTTTTATAGTTTGTTTTTAAATAGTTCCCTAAAGTATCTAAAAAATCTGGTACATCTAAAAGAAAAGAGTCGTGTCCTTTGTCAGACTCTATTTCTACAAAACCAACATCTGCACCAATTGCGTTTAGCGCTATAACTATCTCTCTATTTTCAGCAGTTGGATATAGCCAATCTGAAGTGAATGAAATTACAAAAAATTTAGAAGTCGTATTACTGAAAGCAGCTGATAGATTGCCATTAAATTGTTTTGATAAATCGAAGTAATCCATTGCTCTAGTTATATATAAGTAACTATTTGCATCAAACCTATCTACAAAAACTGATCCTTGGTATCTAAGATAACTCTCAATTTGAAAATCTGCATCAAAACTAAATTTCAAATCATCTCTCTCTTGTAACTTTCTACCAAATTTTTCCTGGAGACCTTTTTTCGACAAATAAGTAATATGTGCTGCCATTCTAGCAACAGCCAAACCTTTATCAGGACTTGTTTTATTTTGTTCATACAAACCATTTTTCCAATTAGTATCAGCAAGTATTGCTTGTCTTCCAAGTTCGTTGAATGCAATATTTTGTGCAGAATGACTAGATGTACAGGCAATCGGTATTGCAATATGTGCTTTATCCGGAAAATTTGAAACAAATTGTAATACCTGCATACCACCCATGGACCCACCGATAACTGCAAATAATTTATCTATTTTAAAATGCTCTAGTAGATTGTATTGAGCATTAACCATATCATTAATTGTTATAACAGGAAAATTTGTCCCTATGGGTTTGCCTGTTTCTTCATCTATTGTGCTTGGACCATATGAACCCATACATCCTCCAATTACGTTGGCGCATATGACAAAAAATTTCTCTGTATCTATAGCTTTTCCTGATCCAAGTGCGTAACTCCACCAGCCATCTTTATTTGTAATAGGATTTTTTTCAGAAGCAAATTGATCACCTGTCAATGCATGAAATACTAAAATTGCATTATCTTTTTTTTCGTTAAGAGTCCCATATGTCTCATATGAAATTGGAAAATTTGAAATCTCTTTTCCACAATCTAATTTTTGTGGTTTTGTTATTACAATATTTTTTAACTGTTTTAACTTATTCATAATAAATTTAAGATTTAATGAATTGAGAGGTAAAAAAACTTGTTTAGCAGGTTTTTTATAGCGCTCGCAATTCAGTTTAAATCAGCGCAGAAAGCTTTTACAAGATAGGTATTTACATGTCAATTTTTTTGGAATTGATTGCTTCTTTTGTTTAAATATATAAATATTCACTTTAATAATTATCGATATGAATGCATCAAATTTTAGGAAAATAGATCTCGTCACCTACAAGCCAGGGAGGTCATTATTAAGCTCTAAAAAAAAAGTAATTAAACTGTCAGCAAATGAGTCAGCTTTCGGTGCAGGGGAAAGAGTTAAAAATATCTTAAAGAATAGAAAGAGCAATATTTCAAAATATCCTGATAGTAAGTTTAAAAAATTAATAGAAACTATTTCAAAGAAATTTAATTTAAATAAAGAAAAAATTATATGTGGAGCAGGATCAGATGAAATAATACAAATGATATGTACACTATTTCTTAATAAGGGTGATGAAGTAGTTGTCCCGCAGTACAGTTTTTTAATGTACAGAATTTATGCAAAAATTGTTGGTGCTAAAGTTAATTTTTCAAAAGAAGTAAATTTTAAAGTTTCTGTGGTCGAAATCTTGAAAAAAGTAGGTAAAAATACAAAAATAGTTTTTATAGCAAATCCAAATAATCCTACAGGTACCTATTTAACAAAAAAAGAATTATTAAAATTAAGAAAAAAATTAAATAAGAAAATATTACTGGTTGTCGATGATGCATACTTTGAATATATGATGAACAAAGATTACTCACCAGGCTTAAATATTTTTAAAAATTCTAGCAATGTTTTTATTTTAAGGACATTCTCAAAAATTCATGGCCTTGCAGCACTAAGAGTTGGTTGGGGGTATGGTGACAAAAAAATAATTAAAGAACTTTATAAAATTAAACCACCATTTAATGTTAATAAATTTGCTCAAGATTGTGCTGTTGAGGCTTTATATGACAACAAACATATAAAAAATTCTATAAAACATAATACTTATTGGTGTAAAAAAATTAAGAGTGAGTTACAAAAATATGACATCACCACGAATGAGGTTACAGCAAATTTCTTTTTACTAAACTTTAAAAACTGTAAATTCTCATCAGACTTTGTCTCAAGAAAACTTGAGAATAGAGGAATCATATTAAGAGAGATGTATGCATATGGAATAAAAAATTGTTTAAGATTAACAATAGGCAATGTTAAAGAGAATAAATTTTTCTTAAAACAGATGTCACTGATATTTAAAAATGTTTAAAAAATTATTGATTATAGGATGTGGATTAATTGGATCCTCTCTTTTGAGAGCATCTATAAATAAAAAAATTTCAAGGCAAATACTAGTTTTTGAAAAATCAAAAAGATATAAGAAGCAAATCAAGAGTATTAATTCAAAAATAATCATTCTTGATAGGCTTGATAAAAATATATCTGATGTTGATTTCGTAATATTAAGCACTCCCATGAGTGAATATAAAAAAATAATTCCTATGCTTAATAAATATATTAAATCTGACTGTATAATTACTGATATAGGATCAACTAAATTAAATGTTTTAAAAATCAAAAATAAAGAATTAAATAAATCATTAACATGGATTATGAGTCATCCTATTGCAGGTTCAGAAGTTAGTGGACCAACTCATGGTACAAAAAATTTATTTCTTAATAAATGGTGTATTGTTTTTGAAGATAAAAATAAAACAAAGCAAAAAAAATTATTAAAATTTTGGAAAAAAATTGGCTCAAAAACAATTATAATGAACGCGGATGAGCATGATAAAATTTTTTCTATTACCAGTCATTTGCCACACTTAATTTCCTATAATTTAATCAAAACAGCATTAGATTTTCAAAAGAAATACAAAAAAAATATTATTAAATTTAGCGCTGGAGGATTAAGAGATTTCTCAAGAACAGCAGCATCCAATGAAATTATGTGGAGAGATATATTCTTTAGTAATAAAAAGAATATGTTAAATGCAATTAATTTATTTATAAAAAATTTAAATCAATTTAAGAAAAATATAATTAATTCTGAAAATACAAAAATATTAAAAAAATTAAAAAACTCTAAAAAAGTCAGAAGTCAAATTATTGAACTTAAACAAGATGTTTCTAAGCCAAATTTTGGAAGAGAAGATAATTAAATTGAAAAAATTTTTTTAACTTTTAAACCAGCAGTTTTTTCAATAAGCTTAATTGTTTTATTTATTGGCATTATCAAAACTTTTTTTCTTGGTCCATAAGCGTGTATAAATTTTTTTGAATTTATACAAATTCCAACATGTCCCTTCCAAAAAACAATGTCACCTTTTTTAAATTTTTTTTTGGATTTAAATCCCTTTTTAAATTTAATCTGGTCAACAGTATCTCTTGGGAAAAATTTATTATTATAATTGTAAATTATTTGCACTAAACCAGAACAATCAATGCCTTTAAAAGTTTTACCTCCCCATTTATATTTTACATTTCTAAATAGGTTTACAATATATATAAAATTTTTAATCTTATGATTTATTGGTTTAACATCATCCTTTTTAATCCAAAAATTTTTCTTAAACATTAAATAGGATTTGTATTTGTTTAAAATTTGAACTTTACTTGCAAATGGTAAATCTTTACCTGTGTAAGTAAATTTATTTCCCTTAGACAATTTATATATTTTTGATTTTAGTACATAAATTTTATGTGAGGTTCGGTATTTATTAAAAAGTTTTAACTTTTTGATAAATCCAACATAATTATCAGTATCAATTTTAATTTTATAAAAGTTTCTAGATTTTTTTAAAATACTAAAGTTTTCGCCAAATAATATCTGTGTACTCACATTTGAATTAATATTTGGTCTTTCATAAATATTAGAAAATTCGGAATTGTAGATAAAATTATTTTTCACTGAGTTTTAATTTTTTTCTTATAAACCATAAGCAAACTAGTGACGGGATAACCATTAATGCCGTAATAATGAAAAAAATTCCCCAATCACCGTTTAACCAATCCACCAAAGATCCTGATGATGATGCTAGCAAAGTTCTACCTGCTGTTCCTATAGATGCAAGAAGCGCATATTGTGTAGCTGTATAGGTTCTATCTACAAGTAAAGATATGAATGCAACAAATGCTACAGTTGCGAATGCAGCTGCTATATCATCTAATATCACAGCTGCAGCGAATAATAATTCAGATTTTCCACTCCAAGCAAGTAGTGTAAACATTAAATTTGTTATAGCCATCAAACCTCCTGCTATAAACATTGTTTTGACTGTTCCAGATCTTATTGCAAACAGTCCACCCAACAATGTAAATACAACTGTTGTAATCCATCCAAGTGTTTTTGAATATATTGCAATATCTGATTTTGAAAAACCAAGCTCTTTATAAAAAACGATAGACATTCTACCTAAAAAAGCCTCCCCAATTTTAAACAAGAAAACAAATCCTAAAATTCCTATTGCTATTGAAAATCCGTTTTTCTTAAAAAAACTTATTACTGGACCTCCTATAGTGCCTGATAACCAAGATAAAATCTTTGTTAAAAAATTATTATTTCCAAGTTTATTTTTAATTATTTCATCTGTTTTTTTTTGAGATAAAATTCTTTCTGTATAACTATTTTCATGAACAAACATTAGGGCAATATTCATTAAAATTACTACCACACCCATAACTATAAAAGTTGCTTGCCAGTAATTATTAACTCCTATGTTTTCAAAATATTCTGCAGTGAACAAAGCTATAACTCCACCAAGCTTATAACCAGTCCACCAACCAACAACAGCCATAGCTGCCCCCGCTGCCATAGACTTAGTTTCATTTTCTCCTACTTGCTCAATTCTTAAGGCATCAACAGTTATATCTTGTGTGGATGAGGCAATAGCTATCACCAGACCAATAGATATTAGTAAAGCTAAGTTTTCAGATGGATTTATTAAACTCCATAGTATTAAAGAAATTAAAATTACCAATTGCATTAAAACTATCCAGCCACGTCTGTGACCAATTTTTTTTGTTAGAAAAGGAATTTGTATCCTGTCAATTAAAGGCGCCCATAAATAGTTGAATGCATACACTCCAAATATCAGACCTGCCCATCCTATTGTTGATCTACTTAACCCCTCTTCTTTTAGCCATAAAGATAAACTGCTTCCTATCAAAACCCATGGAAAACCACTGATTGCACCAAGGAGTAATATTCTTAACATTCGAATATCAAAATAATATTTAAATAAATTTGAAATTTTTTCCTCTTTTTTAATCATCAGTATTTTCTCCAAAAGGAGGGAATAAATAATACAAGCACCGCAAATAGTTCCAACCTTCCTAGTATCATTCCTATACTCAAGATCCATTTTGAAAAATTAGACAGGTAAGAAAAATTTCCATTTGGACCTATTATATCGCCTAATCCAGGTCCAACATTTGAGATAGATGTAGCAGCAGCAGATATAGCTGTAATGAAATCTAAACCATCTACAGATAGCAAAGCAGTAATAACAAAGAAAATTAATATATATAAGAATATGAAAGAAATAATTGATGCCATAAATTTTTCATCAACATTATTTTTATCGTATTTAATATTAAATATTCCTCTTGGATAAATAATTCTCTTTAATTGATTTGATATAAATTGATAAAGTATTTGAACCCTAAATATTTTAATACCGCAAGCAGTAGATCCAGCGCAACCACCTATAAACATTAATATTAAGAAATAAATAAGTGGAAACTGACCCCATTTACTAAAATCATTTGTTACATATCCAGTTCCAGTTAAAATTGAAACAACATTGAAAGACACTTCTCTGAAGTTTATTTCAAATATGCTCTGGTTTTTCACAGATAGGTAAAGAAAAATTATAAAAATAGAAAAAATTAAGATTTTTATGAAAGTTTTTATTTGGGTATCGCTAATAAATATTTTTTTATCACCTCCCAAATATTTAATATAAGCAATAAATGGTACACTTCCGAGAATTATAAAGATAATAGCTGTTAGTTCAATAAATCCACTGTCAAAATAACCGATAGATTCGTTGTAATTGGAAAATCCTCCAGTTGCTATCGTTGTCATTGAATGGACAATACTATCAAAAAAACTCATTCCAAAAATTTTATAGAAGAAAGCGCAGACTAAAGTTAATGATGAGTATATAGCAATTAATCTGATAGAAATTTCTTTAGACTTAGGTAATATTTTTTCTGGTGTATGGGTATTTGAAATAACAAATAATTGCATGCCTCCAATATTCATTATTGGCATTAAAGTAATTGCCATTACAATAATTCCAATTCCTCCCAACCATTGAAGCATTGCTCTCCATAATAAGATTGCTTTTGGTGTTTCATTGAGATTTGTCAGTATAGTTGAGCCAGTAGTTGTGATTCCTGACATACTTTCAAAAAATGCATTTGTGAATGAAAGACTTAAATCTGAGAAAACAAATGGTAAAGAGCCAAATATTGCAATACTTAACCATGATAGTGCCGTTAAAAGAAATGCTTGAGGTAAAGTTAATTTTTTTTCGTAATCTAAGTTAGATAAAAAAAATAGAACTCCAAAAATTATCGAAACTAAGCCAGATCCAATAAAACCAGAGTCTACTTGATTATAATAAAACTGCGCTATAATAGGCACAATCATAGATAATCCTAAAATAATTTGTAAAACACCGAGTATAAAAAAAACGGTTTTATAATTGGACATTTTGATTGGACATTATTTTATGGTAAATAAATTTCAACTCTATAAGAGTTATTAAATACGTTATTTTTGAGTATTTTGCATTTATATGATTGATAAAATAAATATTGATAAAACAAATGCATGGCCATTTGTAGAAGCAAAAAAAATCATAAGAGAGAGAAAGAAAAATATAGAGAGTAAAGGAAAAATAACTCTGCAAACGGGTTATGGCCCAAGCGGTTTACCTCATATTGGAACATTCGGTGAAGTTGCAAGAACATCAATGATAGTCAACGCCCTTAATCATTTAACTGACCTTCCTAAAGAGATAATTACTTTTTCAGATGACATGGATGGTTTGAGAAAAGTCCCAGAGAATGTACCAAACCAAGAAATTTTAAATGCTAACCTACATAAACCCTTAACAGTTGTTCCAGATCCCTTCGGTAAATTTAATAGTTTTGGAGAACATAATAATGAAATGTTAAAAGATTTTTTAAATAAGTTTGGGTTTAAATATTCTTTTAAAAGTTCAACTGAGCTTTATAAATCTGGAAACTTTAATGAAACCCTCAAATTAATATTAAGTAATTATAAAGGTATAATGAATATTATTTTACCAACTTTAGGTAAAGAGAGGCAGCAAACTTATTCACCTTTTTTGCCTATCTGCCCAAAATCAGGAGCTGTCTTAGAAATACCAATAAAAGAAATCGACGAGAGCAATTCTAAGGTTTTGTTTGATAACAATGGAACAGATTTAGAAAAGAGTATTTTAAATGGTGATTGTAAATTACAATGGAAGGTAGACTGGGCTATGAGATGGTATGCACTTGATGTTGATTTTGAGATGTATGGAAAAGATTTAATTGAGAGTGCAATCTTATCAACAAAAATTATAAGATTACTTGGTAAACCTAATCCTTCAGGTTTTGCATATGAATTATTTTTAGATGAAAAAGGAGAGAAAATCTCAAAATCAAAAGGAAATGGAGTAACTATAGATCAATGGTTAGAGTATGCTTCTCCTCAAAGTTTATCACTTTATATGTATCAAAACCCTAAAAGAGCGAAAAAACTTTATAGAGAAGTTGTTCCTAAAGCTATGGATGAATATTTAGAGTTTATAGAAAAAGGTAAAAATCAAAGTGATCTTGAAAAATTAATGAATCCAGTTTGGCATGTTCATAATGGAACAATTCCAAATGAAAAAATTATAATGTCATTTTCTATGTTGCTAAATTTGGTTGAAACAAGCAATGCAGATAATAAAAAACTACTTTGGAAATTTGTGAAAAAATACAAACAAGATATCAAAGAGGCTGAGCATCCAATTTTTGATAATTTAATCAATTATGCAATTAAATATTTTAATGATGTTATAAAAACTAAAAAAGTTTACAAAACACCAAATGAAAATGAAAAAGGTGCATTAAATGCATTAATAAAATCACTTGATAATTGTAATGATGATATGGCTCCTGAAGAACTTCAGACAAATATATTTACAGTTGGAAAAGAAAATGGTTACAAAGAAAACCTGAGAGATTGGTTTAAACTTATTTATGAAGTTGTTTTCGGTGATGAGAATGGACCTAGAATGGGTTTCTTTATTAGTTTTTTTGGAGTGCAAGAAACTAAACAACTTATCAAAAATAAATTAAATAATGTTTAATAAAATAAGACCTTTAATTTTCAAATTTAGTCCTGAAGTAGCACACTCTTTAGCAATTAAAACTCTTAAGCTAAACGCTTTGCCAAAAAAGAAAATTAAAAATAAAACTGTTTTAGAAACATCAATATTTAATAAAATTCTTGAAAACCCAATAGGAGTTGCAGCAGGTTTTGATAAAAATGCGGAGGTATATAATCCACTATTTAACCTAGGCTTTGGTTTTGTTGAGGTTGGCACTATTACACCTGAGCCACAGTATGGAAATCCAAAACCGAGAGTATTTAGACTGGAAGAGGATGAGGCTCTAATCAATAGACTAGGATTTAATAATTCAGGTTCAGAGGAAATTTATAAAAGAATTGAAAGCAATAAACCATACGGTTTGTTGGGAGTTAATATAGGCCCAAATAAAACAAGTGATAATAGAATTCAGGATTATGTAAAATGTTTTAGAAAATTTATTTCGGTTGCAGATTATATCACAATAAATATTTCTTCTCCTAATACAGAAAATTTAAGAAATTTTCATAATCAAGAGGAAATGAACAATTTATTATCTGAAATTCAAAAAGAAAAAAAGAAATTACAATCCAATTTACCTATAGCTGTAAAAATTTCACCAGATATAAATCTTAATTCAATTGATGAAATTTGTGAGTCATTGGTTAAACATTCTATAGAAAGTTTAATCATATCGAATACCTCTGAGAAAAATAGGGACAATCTTAAAAATATAAATAAACTAGAAAAGGGCGGGCTTTCTGGTGCCCCAATAGAAAATAAATCGAATGAACTAATTAATTTATTTTTTAACAACCTAAAAAATAAAATTAAAATTATAGGTGTTGGAGGAGTAAGTACTGGTAAGGGAGCTTACGAAAAAATAATTCGTGGAGCATCTTTAATTCAACTTTATACAGGCATGGTATATAGAGGACCAGATATAGCTAATAAAATAAGTCAAGAATTAATCGAAATACTCACAAAAGATGGCATTAAAAATATTTCAGAGATAGTGGGATCAAAAAATTGATATTGACGGATTAACTCATTAATCTTATACAAGCATAATTTTTATGACAAAAAAATGTGAACTCACAGGAAAAATGCCTCTTAAAGGTCACAACGTTAGCCATGCTAACAACAAGACTAAAAGAAGGTTTTTACCTAATTTAAAAAAGGTAAAATTTAAAAGTGAATTATTAAAAAAGTCTATGAAGCTCACTGTTTCTAATGCAGGTGTGAGATCAGTTGATAAGAAAGGTAGCTTTGATAACTTCTTAAAATCAGCAAAAGCAAGAGATTTATCTCTAAGGCTAAAAAAACTTAAAAAATCCTTACTCTCTAAAACTGCTTAATGAACAAGGTATTTTTAATACTCTCATTATTAATGGGAGTTGTAGTATTAGCATCCAATTATTTAGTTCAGTTTCCAATTAATTATTATGGACTTCAGGAAATCTTAACATACGGTGCTTTTAGTTATCCGATTGCATTTTTAATTACTGATTTAGCAAATAGATCTTTTGGAAAAATAATTGCTAGAAAAATTGTTTATATTGGATTTGTAATTGGAATTTTCTTTACACTTATATTCTCAACAAATTTTGAAGATTTAATATCAATTAGGATAGCAATAGGATCTGGTACTGCTTTTATGGTTGCTCAATTATTAGATGTGCAAATTTTTGATAAATTAAGACAAAAAAAATGGTTTATAGCACCTTTAGCCTCATCCTTCGTAGGCTCAATAGTAGACACATTCCTATTCTTTTCTATATCTTTTTATGGAACAGGTGTTCCATGGGTAACTCTCTCCCTAGGAGATTTAGCAGTTAAAATTCTAGTTGCTTTAATAATGTTAGTACCTTTTAGGATGATGTTAGGTATTTTAAAGCCAGCTTAATTAGAAATGAAATTTATAAGCTAAAATTTTATAAGCCAACTTTGCAACTAAAAAATTATAAGAATTAAATCCTTTTATTGGGGAAAGTTCATTAATATCTGCACCCACTATGTTAGAATTTTTAGCCGCAATCTTAATAATTTCTAAAGATTCATTCCAGAATAGTCCACCTGGTTCTGGAGTACCAGTAGCTGGCATAATACTACTATCAAAGCCATCTACATCAAAAGTTAGATAAACCGTTTTATTTTTAATCATTTTTTTAAAAGTATTCAAATTCCATTTTTTTTTATCTTTTGCCCAAAAAATATTAATTCTTTTTGAATTCTTTTTTAAGAAGGGTATTTCACCCTCTGATATATTTCTAATACCAAAAGATATTAAGGAAACATTTTTGTAATCTAAGCATCTCCTTATTGCAGAGGCGTGAGAATATCTTTCACCAAGGTAACTTTCTCTTAAGTCTGCATGTGCATCAAAATGTAAAAGACAAATATTCTTGAACTTTTTTGTAAATGGAATAATGCAACCTGGAGTTATTGAGTGTTCACCTCCAAGGACAAGAGGAAATTTTTTCTTATTTAAAATATTTTCATTTATAAAAGAAATTTTTTTTAAAGCCTTATTAATATTTTTATCAATTTTAAATGGTTTTAAAGTTTTGATACCAATTTTCTTATGAGGCTCATAATTTAGCTCTTCATCGTATAACTCAACTTGATGAGAAGCTTTTATAATTTCTTTTGGTCCATTTTTTGTTCCACCACCATAACTAACTGTTTTTTCAAGACCAAAAGGTACAACAACTACCTTCTCTTTAAATTTTGTTATATTATCAATGCCAAGGAAACCGTCCTTATTTTTCAAAAATTCTAATTCTTTAATCATTCTCATCTAATTAAATCTCTATTTTTCCTCTTAAAAAAGTAATCGCATCTCCTCCAATTGTAACCCTATCACCATTATAAGTACAATAAAGTTTACCACCCCTTTCTGAGATTTGATGGGCGGTCATTTCTTTTTTTTTTAAGCTTTTAAACCAGTAAGGAATGAGTTCGCAATGGGCCGAACCAGTCACTGGATCTTCTGGAATACCTAACTTAGGTGCAAAAACTCTTGATACGAAATCTACTTCATTTCCTGGTGCTGTTACTATTGTTATTGGATATTCTAGTTTGTTCAACTTATCAAAGCTTGGAGAAATATTTATTATATCCTCTTCACAATCATAGACAGCAATCGCATCTCTATGTTTATAAAGTTCTTTGGGTTTTTTACCAAGAGCTTTAGAAATTTCATCCATATTCTTTTCAATACTAGGATCTCTAGAGGGAAAGTCCATAAAGTATAAATTATCTTTATACGTCACAGTCAATGTATCTTTAATTTTTGTTTTAAATACTATTTTTTCTAAATTTATATCTAACTCTTTTAAAATTACGTGTGCAGTCGCAAGTGTTGGATGACCAGCTAGGTCTAATTCAGTTAAAGGCGTAAACCAACGTATATTAAATTCGTTTTTATTTTTTACAAAAAAAGCTGTTTCAGAGAGATTATTTTCTTGAGCAATTTTTTGCATTAAATTATCACTTATCCATTCTTGCAAAGGACATACTGCTGCCGGATTGCCCCCGAATACTTTAGATGTAAAAGCATCAACTTGATAGATTGGTATAATCATCCTTTAATTATATGATATTAAATTAAAATATTTTTGAGAAATTTTTTCTCTCTCTATTTTTCCACTCACCTTTATGGAAAGCATCACTTGCAATTAACGGCAAAACAGTTGTTGCTTCAGCAAAAACCATTTGTTCTTTTGTTACGTCAACTTTACCCCATGAACTTGCTTCTTTTAAAGTTGAACTGCTGCAAGCACCATCTCTAGAATCTGCAACTGTAATTTGCACAGCATATTTATGCATAGCCACATTTTTACCAAGCAGTTCAGCACATATGACCGTATCTTGAATAAAATTTTTTGGAACACCTCCACCAATCATAAATAAACCAGAACCTTCAGATCTAATTTTTATTTCTGTTAATTCTCTAAACTCTCTTATTGCATCAATAGTTATGTGATTCTTTGGATTTCTTTCTTGATGCATTACTAATCCAAAACCAGCGCTGGAGTCTGTAAAAGCAGGGCAAAAAATTGGTACATTATTGTCGTAAGCCATTTCTATTAACGACCCTTTTTTTTTAGAATTTGTTTTTAGATATTTTCCTATTTCCTGAATAAATTCTCTTGAAGTGTAACTACGAGGCTCTAAAGTATCTGCAATTTCTCCGATAATTTTATCACACATTTGAAGTTGATCTTCATCTATGTAGGTATCGTATATTCTATCAATATAATTTTCTCTAAGCTCCGTATCATCCTGAAATTGAGAACCTTGATAATGTTTAAAGCCCAAAGCCTCAAAAAAATCCATATCAATTATAGAAGCTCCAGTTGCAACTATTGCGTCCACCATATTGTATTTAACCAAATCTCTATACACATGCATACATCCTGCTGCAGAGGTAGATCCAGCTAAGGTTAAAAAAATTGTACAATCTTTATCTTTCAGCATTTCATTATAAATATCTGCTGCATTGGCAGTTTCTCTTGATACAAATGACATTTTTGACATCGAGGATATAATTTCTCTTGCATCGAACTTTGTGATGTCAATGTGCTCAACCTCCTTGCTCAAGAGGTCTTTTTTTCTATTATGTGATAAGTTTTTGTTTTCTGACATTATGCAACAAGAAACTCTTTCATAGTTTCTTTGTTATACATTGTCATAATTGGATCATCTTCTACTTCAAATATCTGATCAGAATAAAAACCATTAAATTGAGTTCTAAATGTTAAACCATATGCTCCGAGTTGACCTAACTCGATATAATCGTTTTCCTTAATATTGTTTGGCAATATGAAAGGACCTTTCATATAATCCATACTATCACATGTTGGACCATAAAAATCAAAAGAAGTTAACTTTTTTGATATTACTCTTCCATTTTTAATTACTCTTGATGGATAAACAATATTAGGTGTTCCTGCATCAAATAAAGTTCCATACGTTCCATCATTGATATACAATTTTTGTTTTTTTCTTAAGTTTACTCTTACAATTGTAGATCCACTTTCCGCAACAAGCGATCTACCAGGTTCACAAATTATTTCTGGCAGTTTTTGAAGTTTTAAATTTTTTAAACCTTTCTTTATTTCATCAAAATAAGATTGCATTGGCTGCGGTACAAGATCTGGATAAATTGTTGGAAATCCACCGCCGACGTTTATTATGTCAGGAACAATCTTTGTTCTTTTAATTATATTTCCTATTTCTGAAATTCCTTTTGCATACGAAATTGGATGCATGCATTGAGAGCCTACATGAAAACTTAAACCAAGTTTGTAAGCATATTGTTTACCAAGCCTTAAAAGACCTGCTGCTTCTGATGTTATAGCTCCAAATTTTTTGGATAAATCAATTTCAGCATGTTCATTTGAAACAGAAACTCTTACAAATAATCTTAAGTCTTTCGCGTGATTTGTGCTTTCAATAATTTTTATTAATTCATCTTTTGTATCTAATGCAAAAGTTTTTATATTGTACTTAAAATATGCTTCCTTTATATCCTCTCTACTTTTTACGGTATGCATGTAAGAACATTCAACTTCAGGATTTAAATTTTTTATTGTTTCGATCTCTTTAATTGATGCAACATCGTAGTGCTTTATTCCGCTATCTAATAATGTTTGCAAAACTACTGGATGTGGATTTGTTTTGACAGCGTAAAGGATTTTACCTGGAAATTTATTTTGAAAGAATTTAGAAGCTAATCTTATAGAATTTCTTCTTATACAATATACCGGTTCTGTTGGTTTCAGTTGGTTTACAAGCTCGTCAACTGACTTAAATTTTTGCATTTAAAGCTCCAAAAAAAAATTTAACAAAAAAAACTCGCATAACTGCTATGCAAGTTTATATAAAACGAGCATTTATGCTGAAAATGAGCCAATGTAAAGTAAAAATATATACTTGAAATAATTTAGAATGTTTCCATATAAGGCCCATGGCTGAAGCTGAGATAGTAAAAAAAATAGCAGAATTTGAGGATAAATCTCTATTAATTGTAGACGATGATAACCCATTCAGAGAAAGACTTGCAAGAGCAATGGAGAAGAAAGGTTTCTCCGTTTCACAAGCTGAAGGTGTAAAAATTGGAATAGAATCTGTAAAATCCAAAAAGCCAGCCTTTGCAGTTGTTGATTTAAGATTAAATGATGGGAATGGACTTGAAGTTGTAAAAGAAATTCAAAAAAATAATTCTGAGAGCAGAATAGTAATGCTAACTGGATACGGCAATATTCCAACTGCAGTTGCAGCTATTAAAGAAGGTGCAATTGATTATCTTGCAAAACCAGCTGATGCAGATGACGTTGAAAAGGCATTGCTTGCAGACCCTAACAAAAAAGCTGCTCCACCAGAAAATCCAATGTCAGCAGATAGAGTAAAATGGGAACATATCCACAGAGTTTTTGAGCTTTGTAATAGAAATGTTTCTGAAACTGCAAGAAGATTGAAAATGCACAGAAGAACTCTGCAAAGAATTCTCTCTAAAAGATCACCTAGATAAACCTTCTAAAATTTTTCAACTTATTAACAATCAAAGTAAGCAGAAGTATTTTAAGTGTTTCCGCATAAACAAATGGCAACAAGCCTAATTTAAATATTGGTTTATCCCATCCAATTAGGGTACCAAGCCACAATAAACCAAATAGATAAATAATTGAAATTGAAAATAAAATTTTAAAAAAATTAAAAATATAGTTTTTTGTATATTTCAAATATCCAGCAATGACTGCAGCAAAAATAAATCCAATTAGATAGCCCATTGTTGGACCCATAAAATATGATATACCAACTCCCTTCTCAGGAGAATTAGAGAATACAGGCAATCCAGAAATTCCCTCAATTAAATATAAACAAACTGCAACAGCACCAGCTTTATATCCAAATGTTATTCCTAACAATATTACGACAAAAGTCTGCATTGTCATTGGAACAGGATAAAATGGGATTTTAATTTTTGCCGATATAGTTAATAATATTGATCCAGCAAAAGCAATTATGATGTATTTAAGTACTTTGTTACTGTAAATATTTTTAGCTATTTCCATGCTTAATTGATACAATTATAATAACAATAAATCTACACTTTTGTTAACAAGTTATTTTAAAATTATTAACTTATATTAATTTAAGCTAAAATATTAAATGTCAAAAATTAAAAAAGACGATAACTTTTATTTAATTGATGGATCTGGATATATTTTCAGAGCTTATTATGCACTTCCACCGTTAACAAGAAAAAGTGATGGCTTGCCTGTTGGAGCTGTTAGTGGATTTTGCAACATGCTTTTTAAACTTTTAGAAGATGCTAAATCAAAAGATAATAAGGATAAGCCTAGCCATTTTGCAGTGATTTTTGACTCAGCAAGAAAAAATTTCAGAAATGAAATTTACTCTGAATATAAGGGAAACAGATCTGATGCTCCTGATGATTTAATCCCACAATTTGATTATATAAGAAAATCAGTGCTTGCTTTCAATCTCCCTTCTATTGAATTAATAAATTATGAAGCAGACGATTTGATCGCTACCTATGTAGAGCAAATTTTAGAAAAAGGTGCAAAAGCAACAATAGTTTCCTCTGATAAAGATTTAATGCAGCTTTATAGGAAAAATGTGAGAATTTATGACCCTATGAAGAATAAATTTATAAATGAGGAGGATGTTCAAAATAAATTTGGAGTTGAAGCTAGAAAGGTAATAGATGTTCAAGCTTTAGCTGGAGACAGTACTGATAATGTCCCAGGTGTACCAGGCATTGGAGTTAAAACCGCAGCTGAATTAATCAAAGAATATGGAAATTTAGAAAATTTACTAAAAAATGCAACCAAAATTAAACAGAATAAGAGAAGAGAAACATTAATTGAAAATAAAGATAAAGCAATAATTAGTAAGAAACTTGTAACATTAAAAAAGGATGTTCCAGTTAAAAATAAAATCGAGGAATTTAAATTAAAGGAAATTGATAAACAAAAACTTTATAATTTCTTAAGAGAAATGGAATTTAATAGACTATTAAGTTCTGCAATTTCAACTTACGGAGAAACTGATTTTTTAAAGAGCAAAAATAAAAATACTGATGAAAAAAATAATGCGAAAATTACAAAAGAAAACTATCATTTAATTAAAAATGAGGTGGAGCTACAAAAATGGTTAAAAGCTGCAGAGGATAAAGGGGAATTTGCTATTGATACAGAAACTAACTCATTAGATGCCCATCAAGCAAAACTTGTTGGAATTTCTATATCCCACACGATTGGTAAAGGCTGTTATATTCCGACAGGACATAAAAATTTCAAAAATTTGGATGAAAAAAAAATTTTAAAAATATTAAAACCTTATTTAGAGGACAAAAGTATTAAAAAGATCGGTCAAAATATTAAGTTTGATTATATTATTTTTAATAAAAGAGGAATAGATATTAATTCTTTAGAAGATACGATGTTGATGTCTTATGTTTTAGATGCAGGAAAAAATAGACACAACATGGATACACTGGCTGAAATTCATTTAGGACATAAAACAATTCAATTTAAAGATTTAGTAGGTACTGGAAAAAAACAAATAAATTTTTCAGAAGTAGATGTGAATATAGCCAAGGATTATGCAGCTGAGGATGCTGATATTACATATCGATTGTACAAAAACTTTTTAAAGTCTTTGAAAGAGGAAAATCTTTTAAATATTTATGAAATTTTTGAAAAACCATTAGTTAAAATTTTAGCTAAAATGGAAATAGAAGGTATTAAATTAGATGAAAAATCACTTAAAAACTTATCTTCGAAATTTGAAAAAAAAATAAAAAGCCTAGAACAGAAAATATTTAAGCTCTCTAAAAAAGAATTTAATATTGGTTCTACCAAGCAGCTTGGTGAAATAATGTATAATGACTTAAAAATTGCCTCATTAAAAAAAACAAAAAAAGGAAGTTTTGCAACTAGTGCTTCTGTTTTAGAAGATTTAGCTTTCAAGGGTTATGATTTTCCAAAATTAGTTCTTGAGTGGAGACAAACTAGCAAACTTAAAAATACTTATTCAGATACTCTTCCTGAACACATAAATAAAAATACAAAAAGAATTCATACATCTTTCCTTTTAGCTGCTACAACAACTGGAAGACTGGCATCAAGTGATCCAAATTTGCAAAACATCCCAATTAAAACTGAAGAAGGCAAAGATATAAGAAGAGCATTTATTGCTGAAAAAAACAAAAAACTTATTTCTGCAGATTATAATCAAATAGAAATGAGAATCTTAGCAGATCTAGCAGATGTGAAAGAGTTAAAAAAAGCATTTAATAATAATGATGATATTCACTCTCTTACAGCAAGCCAAGTATTTGGAACTGAAATTAACAAAGTTGACCCAGATATGAGAAGAAAAGCTAAAGCTATTAATTTTGGAATAATTTATGGAATATCGCAATATGGTCTTGCAAAACAAATTAACGTTTCAAACGTCGAGGCTGAGGAATTTCTTAACTCTTATTTTTTAAAATTCCCTGAGATAAAAGAATATATGTCTGAAACAATAAAGTTTTGTAGAAAAAGCGGATTTGTAAACAATATTTTTGGAAGAAAAACACACATTACCGGTATTAATGATAAAAACTTTAACGTAAGAAATTTTCAAGAAAGAGCAGCAATAAATGCGCCAATTCAGGGGTCAGCATCAGAAATAATGAGGATGGCAATGATTAGATTAGATGACGAGATTAGCGATAAAAAAAATAATAATCTAAAAATGCTTTTACAAATTCATGATGAGTTAATATTTGAAGTAGAGGAAAAAAATATTATTAATAGTTCAAAAATTATAAAAAAAATAATGACAAGTGTAAAAGATAGTAACCTGCACTCATTCTCAATACCTTTATTAGTAGACATAAATTCTGGTGATAATTGGGGACAATTACATTAGAAACATTTAATTGCCCAAATTTAAACATTTTAGTATTTTTATAAGTGAATAATGAAACAAACAATTGCACTAGTCGATGATGATAGAAATATCTTAACTACTTTAAGTATTGCACTTGAGAAAGAAGGATTTCAAATTCAAACATATTTAGATGGAGAAAGTGCTCTAATAGGTTTGTCAAGAACGCCACCTGATCTTGCAGTTATAGACATTAAAATGCCAAGAATGGATGGAGAAGAATTGTTAAAAAAATTAAGAAAAAAAACTTCAATGCCTGTAATTTTTTTAACTTCAAAGGATGAAGAAGTTGATGAATTGCTTGGATTAAAACTTGGGGCCGATGATTTCGTAAAAAAATCTGGTGGATTTTCTACGAAAATTCTTATTGAGAGAATTAGAGTACAACTTAGAAAAAAAGATAATAAAATTGAAGAAAATAAAAATATCATTTCTCACGGTAAATTAAAATTAGACCCCTCACAATTAGAGTGTGAGTGGGATGGAAAAGAACTACCAGATAAATTAACAACGACAGAATTTTTAATAGTTAAAGAACTGTCAAAAAGACCTGGTATAATCAAAGAAAGATCTCAATTAATGGATGTTGCATATAGAGAAGATACTGACATTGAAGATAGAACAATAGACAGCCATGTAAAAAGAATAAGAAAAAAATTTAAGAGGATAGATCCTGACTTTTCAGCGATTGAAACTAGATACGGAAGTGGATATCGTTGGAATGTTAAATAATGTTGAGTCGTTTTCTTAAAAATTTATCAATACTAAAAAAATTTCTATTTATTAATTTTTTGGTATTTTTGATTATTGGTTTACTAACATTAATTTACCTTAATAGAATTCAACCTACATTAATAAAAACTAAGACAGTAAATCATATTAATACACTAGACAATACAATTGAAAATTTGAATAGATTACAAGTTCAATTTAATGAGGAAGAGGTAAAAAGTTTTCTTTTTTCTACTAGGTTTTTGTTTCAAAGTTTAGATAGAGTTCAGTTTTTTGATCTCAATTTTAATCTAATTGGAGATACGGACACTCTTGATCTGGACCCGCGAGCTTTTTCCCAAAGATTAGATATAGTTGAAATGAATAACCTCAACGAAAACGAACAAAATAATAAACCAGAAAAAAAAGAGGAAAATTTAAAAAAAAAAGTTAAAATTTTGGAAAATTTAAACATTTATAAAAGTTCAAAAAATTATGGACAACCCTTTACATTTACTTCTGATAGTTACGATCAATTTTTGTTAACAACTTTGAAAAATGTCATAATAGATAATAGAGAAGTTGGTTTTATTGCAGTTACAGAAAACGCAAATGATGTAAAAGCTGTAATTAACGAACGTAAAGTGTTTATAGTTAGAACAGCAATTTTAGTTGGTATAGTAATTATAATTTTTTCATTTGTTATGAATAGATATTTTTTAAAGCCAATAAAAAATTTGGTTATTTATACAAATTTAATAAAAGAGAAAAGTAGTCAAGAAACAAACATAAAATCAATTCAGAATAGAAATGATGAAATTGGAACTTTATCAAAATCATTGGGAGAAATGACTGATGAATTACATCAAAGAATTACAACAGCAGAAAATTATTCAACAGACTTGTTGCATGAAATAAGAAATCCGCTAGCATCTTTAAAGAGTGCATCAGAAATTATATCTGAGACTGAGGATAAATCACAAAGACATAAGTTAGTAAAAATTGTTTCTCATGATGTTGAAAGAATTGAGAGATTAATTACAGATTATTCACAAATGTTGAGAGATGAGGCTGCAATTTCCTCCGAAAAGATGAAAAAAATCAACTTAGCTGAGGTAGTAAAATCAGTCGTTGATGATTTTAATAGCGTTTATGACACTAAAAAATCTATAGCAATTAATTTTAAGACAAATGGCCAAAATAATTATGAAATTCTTGCTATAGAAAATCGAATTGAACAAATTATAGCAAACTTATTAGAAAATTCGATTTCATTTAGTGAGAAAAATCAAGCAATAGATGTTGAGCTAGCAAAAAAAGAAGAGGATAAAATTACATTAATAGTTTCAGACGAAGGGGTTGGTTTTAATGAAAATGATACAAATAAAATTTTCAATAGATTTTATAGCAATAGACCTGAGAAATTTGGTGAGCATTCAGGTTTAGGACTAAATATAGTAAAAAATTTAGTAGAGATACATGGTGGCGAAATCACCGCATCTAATAATGAGGATAAAGGTGCCAGAATTGAAATAAATTTCCCAAAAGCTTAAATCTTTGTTGATTAATTTTGTTAAGTTGTTAAAAGCCTCTTCTTATGGAAGATTATAAAGTAAAAGATATATCTGAAGCAGAATTTGGTAGAAAAGAAATTTCATTAGCAGAAACAGAAATGCCAGGCTTAATGGCATTAAGAGCAGAGTATAAAGGTAAAGAACCTTTAAAAGGTGCAAAAATTGTTGGCTGTTTACATATGACAATCCAAACAGCAGTATTAATTGAAACACTAGTTGAGCTTGGAGCTGAAGTAAGATGGTCTTCGTGTAATATTTTTTCTACCCAAGATCACGCAGCTGCTGCAATTGCAAAAGCTGGAATACCTGTTTTTGCATGGAAAGGTGAAACAGAGGAAGAATATTGGTGGTGTGTAAAACAAACTATTGAAGGAAAAGAAGGTTGGAAACCAAATATGATACTTGATGATGGTGGAGATTTAACAGCCTTGATGCACAAAGATTACAAAGATTTATTAAAAGATATAAAAGGTTTGTCAGAAGAAACTACAACTGGAGTTTTAGCTTTGAAAAAAATGGAAAGCGAGGGAACTTTACTTGTACCTGCGATAAATGTAAACGACTCTGTTACAAAATCAAAATTTGATAACCTTTATGGTTGTAGAGAAAGTTTAGTTGATGGAATAAAAAGAGCAACTGACGTAATGATGTCAGGAAAAGTTGCTATCGTAGCAGGTTTTGGTGACGTTGGAAAAGGAAGTGCTGCATCGCTTCGTCAAAGTGGTGCAAGAGTTATGGTTACCGAAACTGATCCTATATGCGCACTTCAAGCTGCAATGGAAGGTTATGAAGTAGTATTAATGGATGATATGATCAAAGAAGCAGACATTGTTGTAACAGCTACTGGAAACAAAGATGTAGTTACAGCTGATCACATGAGAGATATGAAAGATAGAGCTATACTTTGCAATATTGGACACTTTGATAATGAAATTCAAGTTGAAGCACTAAAAAATTATAAGTGGGATGAAATCAAACCGCAAGTTCATGAAATTACTTTGCCTAGCAATAAAAGAATAATTTTACTTGCTGAAGGTAGACTGGTAAATCTTGGATGTGCAACAGGGCACCCTAGTTTTGTAATGAGTGCATCATTTACAAATCAAGTAACTGCTCAAATTGAACTTTGGAATAATTCAGATAAGTATGAAAAGAAAGTATATGTTTTACCAAAACATTTAGATGAAAAAGTTGCAAGACTTCACTTAGAAAAAGTTGGGGCTAAATTAACTAAGTTATCTGAAGATCAAGCTCAATATATTAGCGTAACTACAGAAGGACCATACAAGCCTGATGCGTATCGCTACTAAAAGTAGCAAGTTAAATATTTCTAAATTAGAAAATACCAAAAAAATCGCAGATATTTTTGCAAAAAATATTTTCAAGGGTAATGTTATTTTATTTTATGGAGAGGTTGGGGTAGGCAAAACAACCTTTATTAAATTCTTGGTAAATAGTCTTGAGAAAATAGACAAAAAAAATATTTCAGAAATAACAAGCCCCACTTTTAGTTTGATGAATCAATACAAATTAAACAAATTTGATATACATCATTACGACCTTTATAGACTTAAGAGTGAAAAGGATATTTTGAGTTTGAATATTTTTGAAGATATTTCTGATAAAATTGTATTAATTGAATGGCCAGAAATATTAGGTGAACATAAACCAAAAAACACAATTGATATAAATTTTGAGTATGGAGAAAATTTTAACTCAAGGTATTTAACAATATCAGCTTATGAAAAATTAAAAATATTTGATGAATTTAAATCATTATAAAAAATTATCAGGAGACGCATCCTTTAGATCCTTTTATCGCTCAAACAAATCAGTCATTGTTTATAGTAAAAAGGATCCAAAAATAAATCTATTAATATATGATGCAATCAATAAACTTCTTTTAAAAAATAAAATTAACGCTCCTAAATTACTAAAAGAAAATTATGATAAAAATTATATAGAGATAGAGGATTTAGGAGACGAAACAATTTTAAGTATATTAAAAAGAAAAAAAGCTAAAATTAAAATATATAAAAAAATTTTTTTATTACTTATTAGAATTCAAAAAATTAACAAAGAAAAAACTTTAACTTTTAAAAAAAGTTATTACCACTTACCAAAATATTCTGAGAAAAAATTAATTGATGAAGCAAACTTATTTACTCAGTGGTATCTACCAACAAAACTAACAAAAAACGAGATAAAAAAAGTAAAAAATAAACTAAATAAAATTTTTAAAAAATTGTTATCAAAGTTAAAAATTAAAAAAAAAGTTTTAGTGCACAGAGATTTTCATATTTCAAATATTATGTTTCATAAAAATAAGCTATTTTTAATTGATAGTCAGGATGCGGTATATGGAAATCCTGCTTATGATTTAGCATCTTTAATAGATGATGTAAGGTTTAAAACAACTCGAAATTTTAAAAATCACTTACTTCAAACATATTTTAAACTTGAAAAAAAAATTAAAATTGAAAAATTAAAAAATGATTTTGAAATATTATCTGTTTTAAGAAACTTGAAAATAATTGGTATTTTTACGAGACTATCATTAAGAGACAAAAAACATAAATACTTAAAATTGATACCCTATGCATGGAAATTAATTCAAGATAGATCAGAAGATATAAAATTTGAAGAGCTTAATATTTTATTAAATAATTACATCCCAGAAAAGAAAAGACTAAAATGAGGATATCAACAGGGTTAATTTTGTGTGCAGGTTTTGGTAAAAGAGTTGCTCCTTTAACAAATACTACTCCGAAACCCCTTCTCCAAATTAAAAATGGTACATTATTAGAAAACTCTATAAATTTTTTAAAGAAATGTGGAATAAAAAAAATTAAAATTAATACACATTATCTATCAGATGAAATCGAAAATTTTATTAAAAAAAAAAACTATAAAAATGAAGTAGAATTATTTTTTGAAAAAGAAATTTTAGATACAGGAGGAGGTATTAAAAATTTGGCAAATAATGATACTGATGAAAATTTTTTAATTATAAACCCAGATACAATCTGGAAGGATAATTATTTAATTGAAGTAGAAAAAATGAAAAAATTTTATTTTGATAAAAATTTAAGTAACATTTTGATGCTTGTTAATAAATCTAGAAGTTTTGATAAAAGGTTTAAAGGCGATTTTACTTTAAAAGATAATTTAGTATCTAAAGAGAATATAAACAACTATATTTTTACTGGGTGTCAAATTTTAAATAAAAATATTTTTACAAGTATTAATAAGGATAAGTTTTCAATTTCTGAAGTTTGGGACAAAGAAATTAATAATAAGCAGCTTTACGGCATCGAAAGTGTTAACGAATTTTTGCATGTTACAGATCTTGATATTTATAAAAAATTAAGTTCTTAAAATTTGATCAGGTTTTTCGCTCTACTTTTGTCTAGATAAATTGCATTAGTTAATTTTTTTTCATTATTAAATGTTATTTTCAAAGGATTGCCAGTTGGTATTTCTAGTTTAGTTACTTCATCATTATCTAGTTCAAATAAAAATTTGCACATTGATCTTATTGAATTTCCGTGGGCAGAAACAACAATATTATTATCCAATTTATTTTCGATTTGTGACTTATAATAAGGAATTACTCTTTCATAGGTATCCTTTAAAGACTCAGTATCAGGCACTTTTTCCCTTGGAATGTCTTTATAAGTTTCAATATTTAAAGGATGATAAGGGCTATTTTTACTCAAAGGTTGAGGTGGAGTATCCCAAGATCGTCTAAAAATGTGAACTTGCTCTTCTCCTAATTTTTTTTTCATTTCATCTTTATTTAAACCAGTTAAGGCTCCATAATGTCTTTCATTTAACTCCCAAGCTTTTATAATTTGATCGTCTTTTTCTCTGATTGTGTTTAAGATAAGCTTAAGAGTATCTATAGATCTCCTTTGATAGGAGCTAAAAAAGTAATCAATTTTAAAATTTAATTCTTTTATAAGTTCACCTGCTTTACATGCCTCAAGTTTGCCTTGTGGAGAGAGTTCGACATCAACCCATCCTGTAAACTTATTTTGTAAATTCCATTCACTTTGGCCGTGCCTAATTAATATTAGATGACTCATTTAAATATATTTAATATAGATTATTTCTAAATGTTAAAGACTTCTTTTCATGTAATAAATATTCTTTTAATAATATTTTATTTATATCCTGGCTCTATTTTAGGTTGCTATTTTTATAATGATTGTAACATCCAACCTGGTTTGACAAAAGATTTTATAATTTCATCTAATCATTTTTTTGTTTTCTTAATTTTTGGATTAATTGCATTTATTGCATTTTCAAAAGAAAAAAAAATTATAATGGTATACGTATTTTTTATTTCTATTTTTTTAGAAATAATGCATTTTTTTATTCCAATCAGAGCATTCGAAATAAAAGATTTATTCGGAAATCTTATTGGTGTAATAATATCTCTAATAATATTTAATTCATTTAATTTTTGGAGAAAAAAATATGGACTCTTTTGATGATAGAAAAAAAGGTTTTGAAAAAAAGTTTGCTCATGACGAAGAAAAAGAATTTAAAATAAGTGCGAGACGAAATAAGTATCTAGGAGAATGGGGATCAAAGATTATGGGATATAGCGAGGAGCAAACTAAAGAGTATATTCAATCAGTTATAAAAGCAGATTTTGCAGAAGCTGGTGACGAAGATGTATTTAGAAAAATTAAAAGCGATTTAGAAAGTTTTAATGTTTCAGACGACGAAATTCGTAGTAAAATGAATGAGATGAATGAAAAGGCTAAAGAAGACTTTAATTAAATTATTCATTACTTTTTTATTTTGTAGTAATTCTTTCTCAGATACAGAACAAATATCCTCAAAAAATGTTTTAGTAATAGATGGTGACACAATTATTTTAAATAAAAAAACAATCAGATTTTCAGGAATTGATGCTCCAGAAAGTTTTTTTAGAGGTAAGAAACAAACTTGTAAGCTTGAAACTCAAAAAATTTTTTGTGGTGAAATTTCAAAAAAAAAACTAACTCAAAAAATCGATAATCAAATTGTAAAATGTTTGATTGAGAAAAATAATGACAGATATAATAGAATTCTTGCAGAATGTTTTGTTAATAATGAAAGTTTATCGGCTTATATGGTGAAAAGTGGTTACGCATTTGATTATGTTAAATATTCCAAAAAAAAATACCAAGAATATGAAAATTTTGCAAAAAAAAATAAACTTGGATTATGGAAAACTAAATTTGAATATCCATGGGTATGGAGAAAAAAAAACAGATAATTTATAAACTAGTTAGTGATTCGATCAAAAAAATTAATAGTTTTAATTTCGTTTTTACTTATATCCGCATGCTCATCAGTACCAAAAAATACATCTGATGGTTGTTCAATTTTTTCTGAAAAATATTTTTGGTATAAACATGCAAAAAAAACAGAGAAGAAATGGGGTACCCCAGTTTATTTACAACTAGCAATCATTAAAATGGAATCTGATTTTGATTGGTTGGCAAAGCCACAAAGACAAAAAATTTTTAAGGTTATACCTTACAAACGTCCTTCAAGTTCTTTTGGATACTCACAAGCTGTCAAAGGAACGTGGAAACAATATAAAGAGGAGACTGGAAATAAATTTGCATCAAGGGCAAGATTTAAAGATAGTGTTGATTTTATTGGGTGGTATACAAACAAAACAAAATCTATACTTAAAATACCTTTAGATGATAGTTTCAGACAATATCTTGCTTATCACGAGGGATGGGGTGGATACAAAAATTACAAAAAAAATCAAAAGGTTATCATTTTAGCAAAAAAAGTAGAGAACAATTCAAATAGATATAAAAAACAACTTAATGAATGTAAAAATTCCTTATCAACTAAAAGATATATTATTTTTTAGTTTAATTGTTTTTTAAGCTCCAAATCTACAGCATCTATTCTTTTAGTATTTTTCGCAAGAGCCAAATACATTGTTGGAGTTATATACAATGTAAAAAATGTTGAAATTATCATTCCACCTAAAATTGTTGATCCGACAGCTAATCTTGATCCTTCACCTGCTCCAGGTCCAATGTTTCCAATAACCAAAGGTAACATTGCAATCATAGTACTTAAAGAAGTCATAATGATAGGTCTTATTCTAAGTTTACAAGCATCTTTAATTGCTGTTTCTATTTTTGCACCTGTTCTTCTTATTTGGTTAGCATAGTCAACAATTAAAATACTGTTTTTTGTAGATATACCAATTAAAATTACTAGAGCGATTTGTGAAAAAATATTTATTGAACTATTTAAAAATAAAATAAATATTAATCCTCCAAACACAGCAAGTGGAACTGTTAAAATTATGATGAATGGATGAATAAATGAATTGAATGTAGCAGCCATAACTAAATATGCAGTAATTAATGCTAAAGCAAAAATAATAAATATTTCATTGCTAGTTTCCTTCAATTCCTCTGATTTACCTTTCCAAGTAATTTGATTTTGTGGCGCTAAATTATTCATTGTATTTTCTAAGTAATTCATTGCCTCAGCTAGACTATAATTTTCGTCAATTGCTGCAGATATGGTAACAGCTCTTTGTCGATTATACCTTGGTAAAGTCTCTGCTGTACCTTTCTCCTCAAACTCAACTAAACTTGCTAAAGATACGAGTTTACCACTTGTTTCTGATCTAACATGTATTTTTGAAATTCCATCTTTATTTCTTCTATCTGCAAGATATTGTTGTAAAATAATAGGATATTCTCTTCCCATTCTATTAAATGATGTAACTCTTTTTCCACCGTAAAAAGTCTCCAAAGTTCTCCCTATTGTCTCCGTAGAAACACCTAAATCTTTTGCTCTATTTTTATTTGTAATTAACTTAACTTCAGGTTTATTTTTTGTGTAATCACTCTCAATTCTCGAAAGATTTCTATTTTTTCTAAGAGTTTGAATTACTTCATTTTGAATTTTCTCTAGCTCCTCATAACTAGTACCATAAATAACCATTTGAACTGGTTTGTTGTAATTAGATACTCTTATAGATTGCGGAGAAATTGGAAAAGCAAAAGCTTGTGGAACTGTAACTATCTTTCCAATAGCTTCTCTTAAAACTGTCTGACTTCCTTTTTTCCTATTTTTCCATTCATCTAGTAATGCTATTATAATGAAACTGTTGTATGTGGTTGCTGATTTACCAAATCCTGGAACACGCATAATTAATCTTTCATAAGGACTATCTTCAGCTTCAAGAAGTTTTAATAATCTACTTTCAATAATTTGTGCCTTATCTTGAGTGTATTCAAAAGAACTTCCCTCATCTGTTGAACCAATTATTAAATATGCACCTCGATCTTCAATAGGGATTAATTCCTTTTTGGTAAAATTGAAAAGGAAAATAGACCCTAAGACTACAAATATTATAAATCCTGATATTATCTTTTTTTTATTTAACCAATATCCCAAGGTTTCGATGTAACCTTCAGAGAAAGATTTAAATAAATTATTAAACTTTTTAACAAATAAACCTTTTTTTTCTTTTTTACTTAAAAATTTGCTACCTAACATCGGAGACAGGGTAAGAGCAACAAATGAGGAAACAACAATTGAAAAAGATAAAGCTATAGCAGTTTCTCTAAATAATGTACCTGAGATACCCTTTATAAAAATTAGAGGTAAAAATACCGCCACTAAAATTAATGTTGTTGCAATAATTGCAAAGGTAATTTGTTTTGATCCCTTATAAGCAGCAACTAAAGACGTTTCTCCTTTTTCAATACGAGTATAAATTGCATCAGTCATTATAACAGAGTCATCTGTTATAATTCCAATTGCTAGTATAAAACTTAGCAGCACGAAAATATTTATTGATAAATCAAAAATATATAAACCCAAAAAAGATCCAATTAAACTTACTGGAAGTGCAATTGCAGGCACAATGACAGCTTTTAAATTTCCTAAAAATAAATAAATGATTAATACAACTAATACAAAAGCAATTATTAAACTTTTATAAACTTCTTGAATAGCAGTTCCAACATAAGTTGCTCTATTAAATGCAATCTCAAGATTTAAACCATCTGGCAATAAGGGTTTTATTTCATTAATTTTTTTTTTAATTTGATTAGATAGTTCAACTGTAGAAGCACCGCTTCTAGCATAAATACCAATTCCTACAGTTTTTAAATTTTTTGCATTTTTTCTCTGAGCTTTAAACAGAGTTTTTTCTGAGACAGGTCCAAATTCTATATTTGCGACATCAGATAATAATATTGCTTTATCTTTAACTTTTTTAATTGGTAGTGATTTTATTGTTTCTATATTTGTATAAGATTTATCAATGTTTAAAGTTAAGTCTCTATTATCTGCTTCTAAAGTACCAGCAGGAAGATCAACATTCTCATTTCTTAAAGCTCTTTCAACTTCTTGAATAGTTAAATCGTTTGCAGCTAATTTAATTGGATCAATCCATACTCTAACACTTAATTCTCTTAGACCACCGACTAAAATTCTACCAACATTTGGTACACTTGAAAATGCATCCACAAGGTATCTTTCAGCGTAATCCCCAAGATCTAAATCGTTCCATGTAGGAGATGAAAGACTTAGCCACATAGTTGTAGTAAATCCTGCTGCTCTTTTTAAAATTTGAGGCGGACTAGACTCACTTGGTAAATTATCAACTACCCTTGATACTCTCTCTCTAATGTCGTTAGCGGCATTGTCTAAGTCTATATCGGTATTAAACTCAATATTAATTCTACTTCTGCCATTTAAGGAAGTGGAATCTATGTTCTTAATCCCTTCAGCACCCCCTATTACATCCTCAATTTTTTGTGTAATTTCCTCATCAATAATTTCAGTAGAAGCTGATTTATAATCTGTTTGAACTTGGACTACAGGTGGTTGAATTCCCTCAGGCAGTTCTCTTACTGGAAGTTCTGAGAAAACAAACATCCCAAAAATAACCAATACTAAGGACATCACCCATGCTACTACCGGTCTTTTAATACTTATTTCTGTAAGATTCATTATAAATGTTTATCTTAGCTTTTTTTCTCAGCTTCAGATTTTTTAAAAATATTTAACTTTTTAAGCCAATCAAATTTTCCTTTTGTCGCTTCACTTTTAGTAGCTTTCTCTTTTTTCCCCCATGTCGATGCTTTCTGTTTTTCACCTTTTTCAATTGGCTTTATTTCTAAATTTGGTCTGACTTTTTTTAATCCCTCAGCTACAATCTTGTCTCCAGAATTTATGCCGTCTTTAATTTCAATAAATCCTTTATAACGGTCACCTACATTAACTTTAGTTTTAATTGCTTTGTTTTCATTGTTTACTTTGTAAATAAATACATTGTCTCCCTCTACAATTGTGCTTGTATCAGGCGCACCCAAATTATTTCTTACATTGTATCTAATTGAGACTTCAAGAAAAGATCCAGGTAAAATTTCACCTTTTTGATTGTCTATTTTAATTCTAATTGGTAATGATCTTGTGTCCTCTGTAATTCTACTTGATATGGAATCTACTACTCCATCAAAATATTTTTTTGCAGAGCCGGAGTATTCAATTTTAACTGGCAATCCAACTTCAATAAAAGGAAAATAAATCTCTGGGATTTGAACGTCACAATATATTGTTGATGAGTCATCTAAATTAATTAAAAGTGATGATTTTGAAACTTCAACGTCCTCGGAGAACTCTTTTTTACCAATAATCCCATCAAATGGAGCAAAAATTTTCCTATTTTTTAATTCGACTATTACATCATCTTTTTTAACTTTTCGGTTAAATTCTATTGGTTTAATTATTTCAAATTTTTCTATTTTATATGCTTGAGTTTGAATAGGTACTGCTGTACCAAAAGTACTTATATTATTTTCAAAAATCCTTTCTTTAGCGTATGTTACTATTACTCCGGGAGGAGGCATTTTACTAAATTTTTTTTTGAAATGATTTCCAATCATTGTTCTTGCAATGATTACTCCTGCAATAATAAAAAAAAATATAAATATAACTGTTGTAATTTTAGATGATCTTTTCATTTATTTTTTATTCTATTTTTCCGTACTCTGCCCATGAACCATCGTAAATGGTAGGCACATATTTATTATCAACCAAAGAATATGCAAGTGCTAATATACAAGCTGAAACTCCTGAGCCACAAGAAAAAACTAACAATTTATTATTATCAGGATTTATTTGATTAAATATTTGTTTAATTTCTTCAATATTTTTAAATGTTTTGTCTGATCGTATAATATTGCTGAATGGCAAACAGTATGAGTTCGGTATCGATCCACTTCTAACATTTTTTCTAGGATCAGATACTTTTCCAAAAAATCTTTCTTCACTTCTCGCATCTAAAACTAAAAATTCATTTGTTCTAATATTTAAATCAATCTCAGATTTATTTTTTACCATATTTCTATTTTCAACAGCTTCATATTTCGTTTCTTTAAAGTTAACTTTTTCTTTTGATGTAGGTTTTTTCTCTTTTTTCCACTTACCTAGTCCTCCATCGAGAACACTTACATATTTGGGGTTATGACCGTAATAAATAAAATTGTACCAACATCTGCATGCACTTAACACATCAGAGTTATCGTAGATTATTATTTTATCTTCGTTTTCTATGCCAAGCTTTGAGATATTTTTTGCCCAAGCTTTAGCATCTGATAGCATATGAGGAAGATCAGTATTTTTTTCTGAAAACTTATCTAAATCAATAAAAATTGAATTCTCAATGTGTTCAATTTTATATTCTTCAAATCCGTCTCTATTTGTCGAGGGCAGATGCCATGAGGCATCTATTACTTTTACATGACTTAAATTTCCTATTAACCAGTCTGTGGAAACTAAATACATTAGAATTTTTTATCTAAATATTTCTGATGATATTCTTCTGCTGTACAGTAATTTTTTAAAAGTGATAGTTGTGTCACAACTTTTCCATTTAACTTTTTATTTTCAGCTTCAATCATTTTTTCAGCAGACATTTTTTGTTTTTCATTTAAATAAAAAATTTCACTTCTATATTGTGTACCAAAATCATAACCTTGAGAGTTAAGTGTAGTAGGATCATGAAATTTAAAAAAATATTTTAATATATCCTCGTAAGTTACAGTTTTTTCATCGTATTCAAGTTTAACAACTTCAGCATGGTTAGTTGTTCCGGTACAAACATCCTTATAAGTTGTGTTTTCAGTATTACCTCCACAATAACCAACTTCAGTTCTAATTATTCCATCTATCTTACTAAATTTTTGTTCAGGACCCCAAAAACATCCAAGTGCTAAAATTGCTATTTCCATTGATAATTAATGTATTTAATTTAAAGATAATAACATGCTCTCTAAAAATCAATTGGGATTTTTGTACATGTTTCTATCTGTGTGTGCATTTTCAGTAATGGATATAATTGTAAAATGGTCTCAACATTACCCTTTGGGTGAAGTTTTATTTTTTAGGGGATTTTTTGGCGTCATTTTTTATTTATTTATTATACCATCAGATAGACGAAAAAATTTTTATTACACTAAGAGAGCAGGGTTACATTTTTTAAGATGTGCTTTTGGATTAATTGCTTTGGTTGCAATATTTATAGCTTTAAGAAATTTGCCATTAGCGACAGTAGTAAGTATTTCATTTGCTGCACCTATATTCACAACTATATTTTCAATTTTTTTGTTGAGAGAAAAAGTTGGCATATTTAGATGGTTAGCTGTCATTATAGGTTTTGTCGGAATAATTATTATTACTGAGCCGGGTTTAAGTTCAGTGAACATATATTACATATACCCAATCATTTTTTGTTTGGGATTATCGTATGTAGCAATTGCTATTAGACAGTTGTCAAAAACAGAGCCAGTTTGGTTAATTTCTCTTTATTTTTCAGTTGCGATCACTTTATTAAGCTTATTTACAATTCCTTATGGGTGGATTATGCCAAGTCTATATGACCTTGCATTTTTATCTTTTATAGGTTTTTTTGGAGGTGTTGCAAATTTATGGTTAAGTCAGTCATATAAATATTCTGAGGTATCATTAGTTACTCCTCTTAAGTATTTAGCTTTAGTTTTTGCTATATTTTTTGGATATCTAATTTGGGGAGAGATACCAACAATAAAAACTTTGATGGGGGCAGGTTTGGTAATAATTTCATCATTAATTATTTTTAGAAGAGAGATATATCTCAAAAAACAGTTAACAGTTGCAAGACATGAGTAAACCACCATCATATTGGAATAAAGCGAGGAGATATTTATCATCAAAGGATAGGGTAATGAAAACTTTAATTGAAAAATATTCCGATGCCTCACTTACAACTAGAAAAAATATATTTCTTTCACTTTGTAAAAGTATTATTGGTCAACAGATTAGTGTAGCGGCTGCTAATTCCGTATTTTTAAAGTTTAAAAAAAAATGCAAGAATAAAATTTCTCCTAAAATAATTCAAAAATTAACCTTCACACAATTAAAAAGCTGTGGATTAAGTAGGCAAAAAGTAAAAGGAATTAAGTCGTTAGCTGAAAAAATGCTTAACAAAGAATTTAAACCTAATTTAATAAAAAATATGTCAGACGAGCAGGCCATTGAATATTTATCAGAATTGAGACAGATAGGCAGATGGTCTGCTGAGATGATACTTTTATTTACTTATAACAGGTCAAATATTTGGCCTGTTCAAGATATTGGTTTATTGAGAGCTATATCAAATAATTATAAAAAAAAATATTTGCCACCAAATAATTTTGTAGAAAAATTAAAAATTAGATTTTCCCCATATTGTTCAGTAGCAACATGGTATTTATGGAGATCTATAGATGATGAACCTATTCAGTACTAAATCCTTCTACAACTTGCATGTGTCGAACAGTTGTATCTTTAGCTAACGCCCAACCTTTTTGATATTCTTTTGAGTCATGACATTCAATTGCCTTTTGATAATTTGGGAATTCCCAAACAACTGTTCTTAAAAAATTATCTCCCTCAAAAGATTGACTCTTACCTCCTCTTACAAGAGGCACACCTCCATAACTTTTAATAATTGGTGTTGCTGCTTCGGCATATTTTTTCAAATTTTCTTGGTTTTCAATTTTCGTATATAAACTTATCCAATATCCTTTCATTATTTCTCCTTTTTAAATTTTTAAATTTATGATACCAGATTTTATGTCAGAAAAATTAATAATCAGTTTTGAAGAATACCTGGACACAGTAGAAAAACTTGCATTAGAAATAAATAATAATTTTAAACCAACTGTATTAGTTGGAATTATGAGGGGTGCTGCGCCTATAATTGATATTTTATCGAGGATTTTAAAGTTACCTACAGCTTATATAGTAATCCAAAGTTACTCTGGTGAAGGCATGGAAGATAAGCAAGGAGAATTAGTTTTTGCTAGAGATATAAGCTCTATAGCTAAAGAGGAAGACTTTAAAAAAGTTTTATTGGTTGATGACCTGTCTGACACGGGTCTTACATTAAATAAAAGCATAGAATGGTTGAAAAATTACCAACCAATTAAAAATCAAATTCAAGAAATTAAAACTGCTTGTTTATGGAAGAAAAAATCATCTAAATTTACACCAGATTTTTGTCCAATTAAGCTCGATAACGATCCATGGATAGTACAACCTACAGAGCATTACGAGGAAATGTCTATTAACGAAGTAATTGAAAAACAAAGTAGGGCTAGAGATTAACTCTAGCCCATTTAGATAATTATTTAAGCTACGACGAAACTAATTAAACTTAAAACCGCAATAACCCATATTGCAGGAGAAGTATCAGAAGCTTTTCCTGTAAATAATCTTATTAATGCATAAGATACAAATGCCAAGGCAATACCATTGCTGATGCTGTAAGTTAATGGCATCGTTATCATTGCAAGTATTGCTGGGGCTGATTCACCTATATCATTCCACTCAATATCTGTAATGTTTCTTACAAAAAGAACTGAAACAAATAATAGAGCAGCACCATCAATTTGTTTTGGTAAACTAGTTGCTAATGGTGCAAAAAATATGCAAGAAAGAAATAGAAGCCCAATTACTAAAGAAGTCATTCCTGTTTTCCCACCTGCTTTAACACCAGCACCAGACTCCACATAACTTGTTACAGTAGTGGTTCCCATCATTGCACCTGCAACAGTACTAATACTATCTGATAGCATAGCTTTATTTATATCTTGAACTTTACCTTTTTTATCAACTTTGCCAGCAACATTAGCAACCGAAGTTAATGTTCCTGCAGTATCGAAAAAATCGATAAAAAGTAACGTAAAGATTACCGTCGACATTCCTGCTGTCATAGCCGCAGATAAGTCAAATTCAAAAAGGTATGTCATAGGAGGTGGAGCACTTGCAATACCATTAAATTTTGCAAGACCAGTTGCCCATGAAATTATACTGAACGCTAAAATACCAATAATAATATTTCCTTTTACATTCATTTTTTCAAGCACCACAATTACAATAAAAGTTGCACAACCTAATAAAACTAATGGATTACTTAAATCTCCAAGTTTTACTAAAGTTACTGGATCGTCAACAACAACTTCCATAATTTGTAATCCAATGATCGCTAAAAATAATCCTATACCTGCTCCAATGCCTAACTTTAAGCTTCTTGGAATTGAGTTAATTAACCAAGCTCGAATTGGTGTAAGAGATATAATTAAAAACAATACACCTGCAACAAGTACAGCACCTAAAGCCTCTTGTGGCGTGTATCCCATTCCTGCACAAACTCCAAATGCAACAAAAGCATTAATTCCCATCCCTGGAGCTAATCCGATAGGCCATGTCTTTCCATAAAATGCCATTATAAAACATGCAAGAGCGGTTGCTAAAATTGTTGCCGTGTAAACTGCCCCAAAATCAAAAAATCCTTTTTCAGGTCCAGCAAACTCACCTGAAAGTATAAATGGATTTAAAAACATAATGTAAGCCATAGTTAAAAATGTTGTTACACCGGCTATGACTTCAGTACGAAAGTCTGTTTTATGTTTTTTATAATTAAAATAATTATCTAACATTCGTTCCTCCTAAAGAACTATCTTTATTATATTCTTAATTGAAATTCGCGATTTTAGATTGAATTATTAACATTTTTCAACTGTGGGGTTTAAATTTGCCTTATTTTGGTGGTTATAATTTATCATAACTTGTTTATGAAAATAAAATTTATTTTAATCTCTATGTTCTCTTTAATTCTCTTATCTGGTTGTCAAACAATCAAAAATAAATCTGATGAAGTTGCAGAAAAAGAGAATGAGAAATATGGACAATTCGTAGGCAAACAAGTTAGTGAATTAAAAATGGAACTTGGAGCACCTACAGAGGATTTTGTTAATGAACTTGGGAATGAAACTTTAGTTTATAAAACTAAAAAATATGGCTTACCTTGTGACAGAAAGTTCGAGATTAATTCTTCAGGTACAATTATAGGATTTAATTCAAGCGGTTGTTTTTAAACCTGTGGGGCTTAACCCCACAAGCAAGGTTTTACTTATTTGATTTCAATAAGTTTTCTTTTTTTATGCTCTGGTATTATTCTTTCACAAGCAATAGTTAAAAGACCGTCTTTTAGTTGAGCGCCATTTACTTTTACATCATCAGCAATTGTAAATGATCTCGCAAAATGTCTTTGAGATATGCCTTTGTGAATTATTTCACCATCATCGTTTTTATTTTCTGACTTATCAACTTGTTTTGTTCTAACAGTTAATAAATTATCTTCAAATTCAACTTCAACATCATTTTTACTGAAGCCAGCAAGCGCAACCTCTATAGAATATTTGTCTTGTCCAGTTCTTCTGATGTTGTATGGCGGATAGTTTGATTGCATGCTCAAACCTCCATTTCCAAGCATATTTTCGAATTGGTCAAACATATCGTCAAAACCAATTGAAAATGGCCTTAATGAATTGAAGATAGATAGATCCTTACTTGTCATAATTTCCTCCTTTGTTAAGCAAGTATATTTTTGCAAGCCCCATTAGGCGACCTACTTATTACATATAGGAATGAAGTTTATTTTTTCAAGATTGATTAAATTTTATCAGTAATTTTTAATATAAAAGAATAATCTAGTGCAATTTCTTCAATAGCACCATCTCTTCCAGACTTACCACCGTGTCCAGCATTCATTTCAGTTTTTAATAGCAGTAGATTATTATCTGTTTTGAGTTCTCTAAGCTTAGCAGTAAATTTTGCAGGTTCATCGAAGAGAACTCTGTTATCACTTAAACTTGTAGTAATTAATATATCCGGATAATCCATTTTTTTTATATTGTTATAAGGTGCATAAGAATAAATATAATCGAAATGTTCCTTGTTTTCTTTAGCATTTCCGAATTCATCAAATTCTCCTACAGTAAGAGGAAGTGAATGATCTAAATTAGTTGTTAATGAGTCAACAAATGGAACAGCCATAACAATGCCTTTAAATAATTCCGGATTTTTATTAACAACTGCCCCCATTAATAAACCACCTGCAGAACCACCCATTCCAATTATTTTTCCTTTAGATGTATATTTTTTTTCAATAAGAAATTTTGCAACTGCAATATAATCCTCAAAAGTATTTTTTTTATTAAGAAGTTTTCCCTCCTTCCACCATTTCATTCCTTTTTCCATTCCCCCTCTTATATGTGCAGTGACCCATATTATATCTCGATTAATTAAGCTTAATCTCGTTGAAGAAAAGTTTGGTGTCATTGAACTTCCATAGGACCCATAGCCATACAATAGTAAATTAGCTGAGCCATCGACTGGTGTACTTTTATGCCTAGTTATTGTTAATGGAATTAATCTATTGTCATGTGAAGAACACTCAAGCCGTTCCACTATGTAATCATCTGAATTGTGACCAGAGGGAATTTCCTGTTCTTTTAATAATTTTCTCTCTTTAGTCTTAAGATTATACAGATAAGTTCTTCCAGGTGTTTTTGGTGACGAATATGACAAGTGAACCTCATCAGTATTCTTATCTTTTTGAGCTAAAGAAATACCAGGAACAACAACTTTTTCATCAGAAAAAATAATCTCCTCCTCTTTGTTGGTTTTTGGGTCTCTAAGAATAAGTTTGCTCAATGCGTTTGAGGTTTCAGATCGTATTATCCAATTTTTTAAAAATACTAAACCACCTATCAAAACTTCGTTTCTTGCTGGTATAAAAACTTCCCAATTTTGATCTTCCAAACTTCTTGCTCTCTCAATTTTAAAATCTTCAGCATCTTTATTGGTATGTTTATAAAAATTCTCATCCCAAGAATTTACGGAATAGATTATTCCTCTTTCCCTTTTTTGAATAAGTTTTGGTTTTGGTTCCTGCTCGTCCACTGAAAAATAATATTGTTCTGATGTATTATGATCTGAAGAAGTAATAAAAAAAAATTTTTCATCTGAACTAATACCTAACCCTACTGTGAATGCTTCACTTTTTTCCTCAAAAATAAGCTCATCATCTAAAACACTGCTACCCAATTTATGTCTGAATATTTTTCTTGGTCTATGATGTTCATCAAGTTTTGAATAAAAAATGTACTTATCATCTAAACTGAAAGTGATGCTTCCACTTGTTTCCTGTATTTTTTCGGTGATTAATTTATTTGTTTCTATATCTCGTACATGAATTGTGTAATATTCAGATCCCTTCAAATCTAGAGAGTAAGCAAGGTATTTATCATTAAAACTAACTTCCAAATCTCCTAAACCAAAATATTCAGTATTTAATTTTTCTTTTTCCTTATCGCCATTCCAAATTTCCTCTACTTCATTGGTACTAATTTTTTTTCTTAATTTAATTGAATAATTCCCTTTTTCTGTTGTTTTGGTCCAATACTCATATCGAACATCTTTAAAAGGCAATGATTGATCCTCTAATTTTATTCTTCCTTTGATTTCATCAAATATTTTTTTTTGACTATCTTTAGTATTTTTCATTTGATATTCAAAATATGCATTTTCTTCCTCTAGATATTTTCTAACTTCAGGTAAAAGCTTTGAACTATCCTTGAGGACTTCTAAAATATTTTTTTGATGTATCCAGCTATAATTATCTTCCCAAGAGACATCGTGACAAGATTTTACTTCTAGTTTTTTTCGTAATTGTGGTATTTTCATTATGAAATTTATTACATGAATTATTTTATTTTAATACTTATTATTTTTATTGTTGTATATCTGTTCCTAAACTGGTTTGCCAAAACATCTTCAAAAAAAATTTCAAAGTATATAAGATTATTTATAATTTTTTTTTCAGTTCTTTTAGCATTTCTTATGTTTTATGCAGGAAGGTATATTTTCTCATTACCGTTTTTGTTGGCAATACTTCCATTAATCAAAACAAAAGCTGGTATTACTTTGCTTCAATTAATTAGGATCTGGGGACTTTTGCGTGTTTTAAAAAGCTCTGGAAGATTTAATTTTAATAATTTTAATCGAGCCAACAATACTCAAAATATGAAAATTGATGAGGCATTTAAAATTTTAAATCTTGATATGAATAAAAAATATTCAAAAGAAGAAGTAATGAAATCTTACAAGAGTATTATGAAAAAAATTCATCCAGATGTAAGTCCTGAACTTTCAAGATTGGCATCTATTGTAAACGAAGCTAAGGATGTTGTGATAAAAAGTATAGATATTTAATCTTTACTAAAAAAATATTATCTATTAATTTATTATAATGAGTAAGGTAAATGGTATATACGCTGCAACACTATCAGTATTAAATGATGACTTGTCCCTAAACATTAAAAAAACCATTAATCATGCAGAGAATGTAATGGAATTAGGGTGTCATGGTGTAGTTTTTTTTGGCAGCACAGGTCAGTCACAGCTAATTTCCTTATCAGATAAGATACAAATGATTAATAATTTACCTGGCAGTCAACATAAAGAAAAATTTATAATTGGCACTGGCTTAAATTCTCTAGGTGACACAATTAATTTGATGAGTATTTCGCTATCGAATAAATTAAACAAATTTTTAATAATGCCACCTGCTTATTACAAGTATCAGGACGATGATGTTATAAATTTTTACTCAAAGATTATTGAAGCTTTACCTGAAAGTGAAATCATACTTTATAATTTTGAAAAATTATCTGGTTATGTTTTTAGTTTAGAATGTATTGAAAAATTAGTCTCTAAATTTCCAAAACAAATTATTGGTGTAAAAGATAGTTCATATAACCTATATAAAAAACTAAAAATAGACAATTTTTCCATCATGCCTGGCTCCGAAATAAAACTGCTGGAGGGACTGTCTATTGGTTGTTCTGGAATTATTACAGCAACCGCAAATGTTACAGCTTCACTTGCAAGAAATGTTTATGATGATTTTATAAACAAAAGAGATCAGACACAAAATCAAAAATTATGTGAAGTAAGAAGTACGTTTGATAAATTTAATTTAATTTCAGGATTACATACCTTTTTAAAGAGCAAAGATAATAATTTTAAAAATTTATTACCACCCCTTCACTTACTACCTAAAGATCAAGAGAATGAATTAAAAACTTTATTAAAAAATTTAAATTTTGATATTGAAATACCAAGAGCTGCATAATGAATTTAGCTAATTTTTTAAATAAAATATTTACTCAGGATGGATTTATACTAATTGATTATAATTCAAAAAAATATCAAATAGGCAAACCTATTAAAGAAATACCTATAAACTTAAGAATATTAGATAAATCTTTACATTACAAATTAATGTTTTATCCAGATTTATATTTAGGAGAGGCTTATACAGACGGATCTTTGATAATAGAGAATGGAACACTAACAGAGTTTTTAGAAATAGCATTTAAAAATATAGGGAGAAGTGAAATAAGCACATATAGCAAGATACTTAAAAAAATTAGAGGAACCTATAGATACATTACTAATTATAATCAAATCACAAAATCAAAAAAAAATGTCAGTCACCATTATGATATATCTGAAAAACTTTATGATCTTTTTTTAGATGAAAAAAGACAATATTCATGTGCTTACTTCAAAGATGACAATAATACCTTAGATGAAGCTCAAAATAATAAAATTGATCATATAATAAAAAAATTAAACATAAAACCAAATCAAAAAGTATTGGATATAGGATCAGGCTGGGGCTCTCTTGCAATTGATATTGCAAAGAAAACAAGTGCTCATGTGGTTGGAATAACACTTTCAGAAAATCAGTTAGAATACAGTAAAAAAAAAGTTAACGAATTAAATTTAGGCAATCAAGTAGATTTTAAACTTATTGATTATAGAGAAATAAATGAAAAGTTTGATCGAATTGTAAGTGTTGGAATGTTTGAGCACGTAGGAAGGAAATATTATCAAAAGTTCTTTAATCAAGTTGCAAAATTACTTAATGAAGATGGAGCAGCTTTAATCCACACAATTGGTTCTGTAAACAGCCCAAGAGACCCACAGCCGTGGATAAATAAGTATATATTCCCAGGGGGTTATACTCCAAGTTTGAGTGAGGTTGCCAGCCCGATTGAAAATTCTGGTTTAATTATAACAGATTTAGAGGTTCTAAGAATGCATTACGCCCACACTCTCAGACATTGGAAAGAGAGATTTTTATTAAAAAAAGATCAAGTTTTAGAAATGTTTGATGAAAGGTTCATGAGGATGTGGGAATTTTATCTTGCAAGTTGTGAAATGGCTTTCAAATGGGGAGATCAGGTTGTATTTCAGTTACAATTAACAAAAAAATTAACTTCGGTTCCTAATACTAGAGACTATATTTATTAAATTATTACTGATAGATCTTAAAATTCACTTTGATGAAGAAAAAAAAAATTAAAAAAAAAAAATCAAAAAAAAATAAAGTCATTAAATCAAAAAAAAGAATTAAATCATTTAAAAATAATAAAAAAATAAAAAAAAAATCAAACAAAACTAAAACTAAAAAAACTAAAAAAACTAAAAAAATTAAAAAAAGAAAAATTAAATACGCAAAAAATATAATTTCTACACCAAAAAAAAGTGAGAGTTTAATTCTTAAAACCATAAGAGTCCAAGAAACCTTAAAATCAAAATTTACATTTAAGTTTAATATAAATCTTTTAGCTATTGACAAAGCAATTGCTAAATTTTTTCAAAAAATTGATCAAAAAATAGTTGAGTACAGGGAAATAAAAGCAGAGGAGAAAAGAAGAATTAAATTAGAAAAATTAGAAATAGCTCAAAAACAAAAGCTACTTTTACAAAAACAAAAAAAGGAAGACGAGGAAAATAAATTAAAGCTGAAACAAAAAGAACTAAGAGAGGAAGAAAGATTAGAAAAAGAGAGAGCAAAAGATATAAAAATCTTTTTAAGAAAAGAGCAAGCATTAATAAGAAAAGAACAAGCAGAAAGACAGAAAAAATTCTTACAAGAAATTAAATTAGAACGACAAATAGAAAAGTTCAGAATTAGAGAAATTAAAGAACTTGAAAAATTAGAAAAAATCGCGCTTAAGGAAAAGAGAGATGATTATTCAGGTTTACAAGAAAGAATAGAAAAACTTAAAAACAAATACCAACAACTAAGGGATCAAAAAATTAGAGAAAGAGTTGAGGCTCTAGGCGTTGAAATCCAAGAAGGAGATGATAGAGAAACACTTTTAAAAAAGGAAAGAGAATACAATATTGCCAGACAAAAAATTGAACTGGCCCTTGAAAGTTTTTATAGAAGTGCAAATAGTTTAGTTTTTCAACTTAACAAAAGATATATTACTAAACATATGTCCATACTTAGATGTATAGATAGAAGATTTGAAACAGGAGAAATATTTATTAAATGGGATGAAACAATTGATGATGAATGGTTAATTCTAATTTATATTAAAGATAATTCTCCAGATAAAGGAATTATAATTGAGGATAAATCGAATGAAGAAAAAAATCTTTCTTATGAATACAAACCTAGTGAAATTTTTAAAGCATCAGACATGATGGTAGACTCTTTAACACAACTAATTGCAAGAAAAAGATCTAAGAAAAACTAAACTTGTAATTCTTTTATCAATTTTTTAATTAATTCAATGCTTTCACCACTTTTAATCAGTGGGTAAATTGATCTTGCTTTTTCTAAGTCAGTAATAGCTTTTTCATACTCTTTTAATGATAAATAAATCTGAGCTCTACCTGATAGTGCTCCAAAATGTCTTGGCTCTAGACTTAAAACCTGTTCAATATCTTTTAAAGAAGCATCATAATTTCCCATTAAAAATAGCAAAGTCGCTCTTTTATTCCAAGCTTCAGCCCAGTTGGGATCGTCATTTATCACATCACTAAATAACTTTAGTGCTAGACGGTATTGATTGTTATTCATTGAAAATGTGCCATTTTCAAGCTTGTCAGTTAAATATTTACTTTTTGGGTGAGTAACCCAACTCCTCCAAATATTTTTTTCAATATACTCTGCAGCATAAATATTTTCAGCCTTCCGCAACTCATCGAAAAGATTATTTAAATCTTTCGCATTTAATTTAAAAAAAGATATGCAAAGAATTAAAATAATAAAAGAAATTTTTTTAATCACCAACATAAACTGAAATACCTCTCGAATTAATATCAACATCAAATTTTTTGTGTAGTGGTGGGAAAGCTCTCTGAGAGCAATCTAAACGATCGCAAGTTCTACATGATACACCAACTGGAATTTCGGATTTTTTATCATTTAAATCTAAATTTTCTGTATAAATAAAATCTTTAGCATATTTAGCTTCACACCCTAAACCAATAGAAAGCATACTTTTCTTCTGGCCATATCTTCCAATTCCTTTTTCTACGGTACGTGCAATACAAACATATTTTTCTCCATTAGTCATTTTACTCACAGCAGCTTGAATTACCCCAGGCCTTGAAAAAGCTGAATAAACATTCCAACGAGGACAAGCGCCACCATATCTTGGTATTTCAATACCAGATAATGAAAATCTTTTTGAAATATTACCAGCAACATCCACTCTTAAAAAATGAAACGGTACCCCAGGTTTTTTTGGATCATTTAAACAAGTAACTCTATGTGTAACTTGCTCAAATGAGGTTGCAAATGTATTTTGTAAAAGTTCTAAATCGTATTTTAGTTTTTTACACTCTGAGTGAAATAAATTGTAAGGCATTAAAATTGCTGCACCACAATAATTTAATAGAGCAACTTTTGATAATTTTTTCGATTCTTCAGATGGAAAATTAAATGTTTCTAAATACGAGTTAATTAAATCTTCTGCTCCCTCTTGTGCAATTTGTGCAGCTGCATGAAGCTTTTTTGTTTCTAAAGATAAGTAATCTGACAAATAAAGCTCTTTATTTTTTTTATTATAGATTTTAGAAAATGGTTTACCTTCATCTGGAATAATATCCTTTACTGTGATACCGTACTCTGTTTTCAAAAATTCACATAAAGCAATATATCTTGTTCTATTATTTTGTTTTATTTTTTCGAATATTTCATTTGCAAAATTTTCAAGCTTAGAAAAATAGTTTTTGTTTTCTTGAAGAAAATCAGAGATTACCTCACCAGGAAAAGAATTTTTTCTGTTATCAACTATTTTACCTGAAAGCTTTTCTATTTTGTTTACAAGTTCGTGATCCTTTTTTTTTAAAATATCACCAAGTCTAATCAAAGCTTTTCCAATTTTCGGATTACTACTAGCTAGATCTTTAACTTCTGGACCTAATATATCTAAGTCTTCAAAAAGTTGATCATCCAAAAGTTCAGATATTGTATTGATCATATTAACATCTGATTTAGAGGTCAGATCAGAGATATTAATTTTTAATTCATCACATATTTTAATTAATAGATCGCCATCAATTTTTCTTTTTCCACCTTCAATTAACGCTAAATAGCTAGGTGAGATATTTAATTGGTTGGCAAGTTTATTAGCTTGTAAACCAATTTGTCTTCTAAAAGCTTTGATTTTTGGCCCTAATTTAAAATCTAATTGACTCATTTACTATTTGTAAATTTTGTAAATTTATTTTTACAAAAAATTTCCTTTATTTACCTTATTATATAACGTTTTTTATGGAATTTGTAAATATTGTAAATTATAAGATTTACATGGATAAAGACAAAATTAAAAACAACGAAATTGAAGCACAAATTATCAGTAAAGAAGATTTAGACCAACACAACAGCCGGGGAGTTTATATGAGAGACGACCATTGTGATTGGGGTTCAAGTGGATTAGATCAGTTAATAAAGCCTCTTAACGAAAACAATTAGATCTTTTTACTTTTATTCAATTTCAAAAATAAAAAACCTTTACAGAACAGGAAAAAATGAGCGCAGAAAATGTTTCTTACGATTTAAAAAGATTTGCAGGCATTAAAAGAGATTATACTCCAGAAGAAGTAGAAAGATTAAAAGGATCGCTCAAAATTGAATACTCTCTCTGTAAAAACCAGTCACAAAAACTCTGGAAATTACTTAATACTGAAAAATATGTAAATACATTAGGCTCGCTATCAGGAAATCAGGCCGTTCAGCATGCAAAGGCAGGATTAAAAGCAATTTACTTAAGTGGATGGCAGGTTGCAGCAGACGCAAATAGCGCTGGAGAGATGTATCCAGACCAATCTCTTTATCCCTATGATAGTGCACCAAAACTTGTTGAAGCAATGAATAACTCATTGATCAGAGCTGATCAAATTCAGCATATGGAGTTGTCAGACGGAGATATGAAAAAAGAAAATTCTATTGATTATATGTTGCCAATAATTGCTGATGGAGAAGCAGGATTTGGCGGTCCATTAAACGTATTTGAATTAACAAAAAAATTCATTAAGGCAGGTGCGGCTGGTGTTCATTTTGAAGATCAGCTAGCTAGTGAAAAAAAATGTGGTCATATGGGTGGTAAAGTTTTAGTTCCAACTGGCACAATGGTTAGAAACCTGAAAGCAGCGAGGTTGGCAGCTGATATTGCTGATGTTCCTCTCATTATACTTGCAAGAACAGATGCCAATGCTGCTAAATTAATTACAAATGATTTTGATGAAAATGATAAACCATTTTTAACAGGCGAGAGATCACCTGAAGGTTTTTATTACGTAAAGGATGGAATTGAGCAAGCTATTTCTAGAGGTCTAGCTTATGCGCCATATGCAGATCTTATTTGGTGTGAAACAGCAACGCCAAATTTAAAAGAAGCAAAAAAATTTGCTGACGCTATTCACGAAAAATTTCCAGGTAAATTATTAGCCTACAACTGTTCACCATCATTTAATTGGAAAAAACATTTGTCAGATGATGAAATTGCATCTTTCCAACAAGAAATTGGAAAAATGGGTTATAAATTTCAATTCATAACTTTAGCAGGTTTTCATACTCAGAATATTGCAATATTTGAGCTTGCAGAAAAATATAAATCAAAAGGGATGAGCGCTTATTCCGAAATTCAAGAGCATGAGTTTGCTAGAGAAAAAGATGGTTATACTAGCGTTAAACATCAAAGAGAAGTAGGAACATCATATTTTGATGCAGTATCTAACACAATAAGTTCTGGAAAAAGCTCAACAACAGCAATGGAAGGCTCAACAGAATCTGAGCAGTTTTAGAAATTAGTTTTTTAATTTTTGAACTTGGTCCCAAGCAGAATTTATAGATCTCATTTTCTTTTTACTTTCTTCTATAACTTCAGGAGGAACACCTTTGCTTAAAAGCAAATCAGGATGGTGTTCTTTACTTAGTTTAATATATCTTTTTCTTATTTCCGTTAGGCTATCATCAGGATTACTTTCAAGCACTATATAAGGGTTTAGCTTATCAGATGACTTTCTGCTTTCCTTCAAACTATTAAATTGACTTTCACTGAGGCCAAATATTCTTGCAATATCTTCTATCATAACCAACTCGGCTTGACTTATGTTACCGTCAGCTTCAGCTATGTAGAATAAAATATTTATAACCTCTTCAAGTACGTTTAAATTTCCTCTATAAATTTGAGCAATTTGTTCTGCATATGGCTTATACCCAGTAGATTCATTTTTTGCTTTATTAAAAATTTTTCCAACGTGATCTATTTCATTTTCAGGAATTTTAAGTTTATCTTTAACTGCAATTAACTCTTCTTTACTAACTTGTCCATCTGCCTTACTTAATTTTGCAGAGAGAACAATCAAAGACAGTGCAAAGATTTGTTGTGGTTGTGCAAAAGAATTATTTACTGAGCCTTTTGCTCTAGATATCTTTCCACCGATCAAGGAACCTAACAGCATACCAAAAGGTCCTCCTAGTGAAAAACCAATCATTCCACCTATTAAACTTCCCCAAATAGACATAAATATTTTAAAATTATATAATAAATTTTAAAATGTTAACAACTTCTTTGATCTTATTTATACTTTTTTTACTATTCAGTTGGGTAGCTTCATGGATTAGATACTTTAACAAATTAGATAAAAGATTTGGCGAGTCCATTTGGAGATATAGTTATGACCATCATGTGTTAGGCGAGAGGGATATTTCAATTTTAGATGATAGGGAGTTTGTTCTATTGAGACGGAAAAGAAACAGTGTAATTACAACTATGTACTTTATTGTTTTTTTAGCATTTATCTTTTTTATGTCATTAATGGGCGACATACTTATAAAAATAACTGGTTAGTTTTTTAGTTGTTTTCTATTTTTTAAATATAAGAAAAAAGCAACAATTTCATAACCTATATAAAAAAAATGGTAAACAATTGGTAATTTAAAAAATTTGTATAAAATTTTGTATTTTGGGATTTCTTTCCAGACTAATAAGAAAGCATCAACGCCAACATAAATTCTTCCTTCTTTTTCTACATGTAACCTTCTTAAAAGCTCTTTATCAGATTTATTTGTTTCATCTTCTGCTTCTTTATTTTTAGTTATATCTATCCAGTTTAACTCACTAATATTTTCTTTTTTATAAAGGTTAATTTCTGCTCTACAAATACTACAAGAATTATTAAAATAAACTTTCATCAATTAAATTTATAATGATTTTTTTAATTTTTCTTAATGTGATAAAACGACTGTTGAAATATTAATTATGGCAACTACATTAACTCAATGTCAAATTTCTTCAAAAATAGCGATTTAGATAACACTAAAGCAGAGAGTATAGTATCAGATACACTAAATAATTGTGATGACGGGGAGTTATACCTAGAAAATTCGAAATCAGAATCAATCTTATTAGACGATAACAAAATTAAAAATTCAAGCTATAGCTCTGACTTAGGCTATGGTTTTAGGGCAATTACAGGAGAAGTTGTAGCTTATTCTCATTCTAATGATATTTCAAAAGACTCTATTTTAAAATCAAGTGAAAATCTTAAAGATACACTTAAATCGAAAAAGGGTACCTACAATCATGAAATTCTCAAATCAAATAAAAAATATTATGAAGATCTAAATCCAATTGAGGAAAAATCACAAAATTCAAAAATAAAAATTTTAAATGAGGTAAATAATTACATTAGATCCAAAGGCGATATTGTTAGCCAAGTAACAGCCAGCTTTTTAGGCGAACACAAGGAAATCGAAATTATACGATCAAATTCTGAGGTTTTAAAAGATGTAAGACCGTTGGTTAGATTTAATGTTTCAGTCGTATTAGAAAAAAATGGAAAAAAAGAAACTGGTGTTTATGGCATAGGTGGAAGACAGTCCTATGATGAATATTTAAAAAATGAAAATTGGAAACATGTTTGTGACGAAGCTTTTAGAATTGCTGATGTAAATCTTAAAAGCAAACCAGCTCCTGCTGGAGAAATGAAAGTCGTTTTAGGACCAGGTTGGCCAGCGATACTAATTCATGAAGCAATTGGACATGGTTTAGAGGGAGATTTTAACAGAAAGAAAACTTCAGCATTTCATAATTTGATGGGCCAAAGAGTTGCTAGTGAGGGAGTAACAATAGTAGATGATGGTACTTTAAATCTTCGAAGAGGAAGTCTAACCATTGATGATGAAGGCACACCAACAGAGAATACTGTGTTAATTGAAAACGGAATACTTAAAAACTTTATGCAAGATAGGCTTAATGCAAGACTTATGAATACGAAATCTACAGGTAGTGGTCGAAGAGAAAGTTATAAACATGTCGTATTACCAAGAATGAGAAATACAATGATGTTAAGTGGAAAATATTCACAAGATGAAATGATAAGATCAGTTGATAAAGGTATATTTGCAGTGAGTTTTGGAGGAGGACAAGTCGATATTACCTCAGGAAAATTTGTTTTTAATTGCACTGAAGCTTATGAAATTAATAATGGAAAAATAGGCTCTCCAATCAAAGGCGCTACATTAATTGGTGACGGTCCATCAATTTTAAAAGAAGTTTCAATGGTTGGGAACGATATGAAACTAGATCCTGGAATTGGCACATGTGGAAAAGCTGGACAAGGTGTTCCTGTAGGAGTCGCTCAACCATCTATTTTAATAAATAAAATGACAGTCGGTGGAACACAACTTTAACAAATGGTCAAAGATCAAGAGTATTTAAATAATATTGCAAGTCAAACAATTGAGTATTCAAAAAAGCTCGGTGCCACAGATGTAAATGTTGAAGTTGTTCATTCCATCTCAGAAACAGTAAATTTAAGAAATAAACAATTAGATGAATCAAACAGATCTGATAGTTTTGCTATAGGCATTACGACTTATATAGACAAAAAAAAATCAACTATCTCATCCTCAAATTTATCAAAAGATAATATTAAAATACTTACAGAAAGATGCATTGAGACAGCAAAAATAACTCCTGATGACGAATTTAATTCATTACCTGACAAGGAATTAATGGCAAAAAATTTTGAAAGTTTGGATCTTTATGATGAATTTCATGTTCCAAATAATAAAAAAATAGACATTTTAAAAGAAGCCGAGGAAGCTGCATCTAAAGAAACTAAAATTATTAACACTGAAACAGACTTTACTGAAAATAAGTCAAATTTTGTTTTAGCCAATAGCAATGGTTTTATAAATGGATATAAAACTTCAAACTTTAATATTAGTTGTGTAGCGGTTGCTAAAAAAGATAGCCAAATGGAGAGAGATTATGACTTTACTACTAAAAGACATTTTTCTGATTTAATTAACCCTAAAAATATAGGTGAATGTGCTGCAGCAAATACGATAAAAAAATTAGATCCTAAGAAAATAAAAAGTGAGAAAATAGGTATTGTATTTGATAAAAAAATTTCGAAAGGTATTTTGAATGTTTTATCAAGCGCAATATCTGCAGGGGCTATTTCAAGAGGAACCTCATTTTTAAAGAATAAAATTGGTGAAGAAATTTTTCCTAAATCTCTAAATGTTATAGATGATCCAAAAATAAAAAAAGGACTTGGCTCTAAAAATTTCGATAGCGAAGGAGTAGAAACTAACAATCTTAAATTAATCGAAAACGGTGTATTAAAAAGTTATTTAGTAGATACTTATTACGGAAAAAAATTAAATTTGAAATCAAATGGTAGATGCGGTGGTACAAGTAACTTATATTTTGAAAATGGGAGTATGCCTCTTGAAACACTACTTAAATCTAGTAAAAAAAATTTATACATTACAGAAACAATTGGACATGGCACAAACCTTGTAACTGGAGATTATTCTGTTGGAGCAAATGGTTTTATGGTTGAAAATGGTGAATTTATATATCCTGTAAGTGAAATTACAATTGCAGGAAATTTTAAGGACATATTTAAAAATATTACTTTGGCTAATGATCTAGAATTTAAATACTCTACTAATGCACCAACTCTTTTAGTTGAGGGTATGATTGTAGCTGGAAGGTGAAAAGTATTTGCGTAATTGGTAGTGGGATTTCTGGTTCAACAATTGCTAATTTGTTATCTAAAAAATATAAAGTCGATGTTTATGAAAAAGCAAAAGGAATTGGCGGCAGAAGCTCTCATAGAAGGTATCTAAACAAATTAGGTTTTGATCACGGGCTACAATATATCTCTCCAAAAACGAGCAAATTTAAAAAATTTTGTTCTGGATTACAAAAAAAAAGAGTTTTAAAAAAATGGCAGGGTCCACATAATTTTGATCACAGTAAAGTTTTAGAGAATAAAAAACATACCAAACTTATTGGAGTAAAAGGAAATAATGCAATATCAAAATATTTATTAAAAAATATAAATTGTATTTTTGGATATGAGCTATCTAAAATTGAGAGGATAAGAAAAAATTGGAAATTAAGTTTTTTAAATGGTGATGTTAAATATTATGAAATATTAATAATATCAATTCCTTTTGCACAATCAAAAAAACTATTAAAAAAATTTCTTCCTAATTTTTTCAAGAATAAAAAAGTAAAAATGGAGGCAAATATCACAGTTATGACTGTAACAAATAAAATTAAAAATAATTTTTCAAGTTTCTTATTTAATGATGAAGTAATAGGGTGGGCAGCTAAAGAAAATAGCAAAAAAAGGTTTAAGTACAAATACGATCTTTGGACAATTCAAAGCACATTTAAATGGGCTAATAGAAATATTTTAAATTATAGAAATAATAAAAAAAATTTTACGAATTTTTTGATCAATAGATTTAAAAAACTATCCAAGATAAATATCAATAAAATATATTTCTCAAATATCCATGGTTGGAAATATTCTGCAAACAAAAAAAACTTAAATATTCAATCTTTATGGAGTAAATCATTAAAAGTTGGGATTTGTGGTGATTGGTTCGGTGGCCCTCGTTATGAAAATGGATGGATAAGCGCCAGTGATTTATATAAAAAAATTACTAATTAACTTTTTTTAGTCTGTACTCCCAAGTACCTAATCTTTTATATCGAATTTTAACTATCATTGCTCTTTTTTTATCGTACCAAATTTCAAAATCTAGTCTCTTATCTTTTGGAAGACTTTCATCAGTAGATTTAAGTCTAAATTTTTCAACATTAATTTCATTTTCATAAAGTCTAATTTTTTCCTTTTTTAGAAATTCTACTGATTGTTTTTTGATACTCCCAGAAAGTGGACTAATTTGAGTGTCTGATTGTAACAATCTATGATTCCACCAATTACCAATTATATTCTCTAAATTTCCAGTTCCTTTATACGAAGATCCATTAATTTTAAAATTTCTATTTTCTTCATCGAAGAACACTTCCACAAATTTTTTTTTATCATTTTGTACTGTATCTGATTTAAAATAAATTAGTTGATCATTTTCGTAAATTTCCAAACCTTCACTAATAACTGAGAAAACTGTTATACCCATGAGTTTAACTTCAAAGTTTGTGGTATTTGTTACTTCAAATTTTTTTTGAGTTTTATTAAAAAAAAATTTACTAAACCCTATATATTTATTGTCTTTAAATATTTCCATTTCAATCGATTTAATATTTTTATAATGATCAGTGTGAGCATACGCATTTATTTTAAATAAGATTCCTAAAGCAATGAAAAAAGTTAAAATGATTTTATTCATAAAATTTATTAAATTATTTTAATAGAAATTAATATTTAACTAAAGTGAGAAGATATTAGAAGAGAATATAGATAAACTTATTTTCTGTTGTTTATACATAAATTCTGTTATGCAATAAGATCTTTGATTGATAATGTTTTTAACTATTAAAAAAATTCCAATAAAAACCTGGAGCTCAGAAAAACCTTTAAATTTTAAACCCAAATTTTCAACATTTTTTTTTCTTTGTTTGGGATTAGTTTTGTTTGGTTTAGGAGAAGGTCTTTTAGTTTTATCAACAACTGGTAATTCACCGTGGTCAGTATTTGCTGAAGGAATATCCAAAAAAACGGACATATCGATTGGTGTAGCTACATTTATTGTTAGTGTGAGTGTCTTATTTTTGTGGATTTTTCTAAAACAAAAGCCAGGAATAGGAACAGTTATGAATATTATCATTATTGCTGGAATGATTGATGTAACTTTATATTTGTTTGATCCACCAACAAATTTTTTTTCTAAATATTTATTATCAATTGTTTCTGTATTGTTAGTTGGATTAGGTAGTGGAATATATTTGGTTGCTAACTTAGGACCAGGACCTAGAGACGGTTTGATGACTGGATTGACAAAAATTACAAATTTACCAATTGCCTTTGTGAGAGCTTGTCTAGAAATTTCAGTTGTCTTAATTGGATGGTATTTAGGTGGAACTGTTGGTGTTGGAACATTAATATTTGCATTTGGGATAGGCCCTGCAGTTGCCTTTGGTTTATTCTTTGTTAATAAAATTAGTTAGCTAAAGAGGCTGCTTTTTCAATTCTTTTTCTCTCGTGAGGATCTAGGATTGATTTTCTCAATCTACATGATTTAGGAGTTATCTCTAAAGCCTCATCAGTGTTCAACATGCTTAACTGCTCAGCAATTGACATTTTTCTCACTGGAGTAAGGACAACATTTTCATCTGTTCCTTGTGTTCTCATATTTGTTAATTTTTTTCCCTTCATGACATTAATTATCATATCTCCAGGTTTTGGAGCTAAACCAACTATCATACCTGAATAAACAGGATCATTATGAGTTACGAACATCTCACCTCTTGCCTGTAGATTAAATATTGCAAAGGCAACAGCTTTACCTTGTTCCATAGAGATTAAAGCACCATTTCTTCTACCTTCCATCTCTCCTTCAAATTTACTATATGAGTGAAAAATTCTATTTATTACGCCTGTGCCTTTTGTAAGAGTTAAAAATCTACTTGTATAACCCATCAGACCTCGAGTAGGTGCATGGAAAATAAGTCTCTTTTTATTTTTGCCTGTATCCTTAAGATCTATCAACTTTCCTTTTCTTCTATTCATAGAGTCAATGATTTTTGATGAATATTCCTCGTCTAAATCTACGGTTATTTCTTCAAAAGGTTCTAATTTATTTCCATCATCATCTTTTTTGAATAAAACTCTTGGTGGGCTAACGGTTAGTTCAAATCCTTCTCTTCGCATTTGTGTAAGAAGAATTTCTAACATTAATTCACCACGTCCACTAATTTCAAATGCATCTTTGTTTTCATTTTCGGAAAATGTAATTCCAACATTATTTTGAGCCTCAACCATCAATCTTTCTCTGATCTGAGTGCTTGTTAATTTTTTACCTTCGGTACCTGCGAGTGGCGAACTATTTACAGTAATCTTTATTGACATTGTTGGTGGATCTATTGGAGTAGCTTGAATTGGATTATCTACATCTAGATCACAAATAGTATCCGCAACATTTGCTTTTTCTAGACCAGCTACAACGACTATATCTCCAGCTTCACCTATATCTATCGGAACTTTTTTTGTACCTTCATATCTAAATATTTTAGTTAATCTTCCCTCATCAACTTTTTCACCATCTAAATTTATTGCTTTAATTTGTTGATTTGCTTTTGCTGTACCTTGAGATATTCTTCCAACTAAACTTCTACCTAAGAAACTATCAGCATAAAGTAAGGTAGACAGCATCGCGAAAGGTTTTGTCTTATCAAATTTTGCTGGTTGCACATGTTCAATTACTAAATCTAATAATGGATGCAAGTTTTCCCTAGGACCATCAATTTCTTTACTAGCCCAACCCGATCTACCACTAGCATATATAACTGGAAAATCTAATTGTTCTTCATTTGCATCTAAACTTACAAATAAGTCAAAAGTTTCATCTAATACTTCATTTGCTCTTTGATCTGGCTTATCTAATTTATTTATTACCACTATTGGTTTTAGCCCTTGCTTAAGTGCTTTTGCTAAAACAAATTTAGTTTGAGGCATCACACCCTCAGCCGAGTCAATTAATAGCAAAGCTCCATCCGCCATACTTAAAACTCTCTCTACTTCTGCTGCAAAATCTCTGTGTCCAGGAGTGTCAATTATGTTTATTCTTGAATTATTCCAATTAATGGATGCTGGTTTGGCTAAAATTGTAATTCCTCTCTCTTTTTCAAGTTCACCGGAATCCATTAATCTTTCATCTACAACTTCATTTTCTCTAAAAGATCCGCTTTGTTTCATCAGATTGTCGATTAAGGTTGTTTTACCGTGATCGACGTGAGCGATAATGGTTATGTTTCTAATTTCAGTTGTCATTTGAGCGCCGTTATATATAAAAAATATTTTTTTAAAACATCTAAAAACACAATATTACAAAGCATTTTTTCTCAATTACTAAGTGATGGATACAACTTGAGTATAAATATAGATTCGTAGCATGTGGTTAATTAGAAAAAGACTACATAAATTTGTTAGATTAAGTTTTCATCCACCATGAAGTGGATAAAAAAAAGGCCATCACAAGGACGGCCTTTTTAAATTTTGTTTTAAGCAAATAGGATAATTACATACCCATTCCACCCATACCGCCCATACCGCCCATTCCTCCAGGAGGCATACCAGCAGCAGAAGCATCTTTCTCTTCTGGTTTATCAGCAACCATTGCTTCAGTTGTAACCAATAATCCAGATATAGAAGCTGCGTCTTGTAAAGCTGTTCTTACTACTTTAACAGGATCAATTATTCCCTCTTTAAACATATCCACGTATGATTCAGATTGAGCATCATAACCATTTGAAGATTTGTTAGTCTCAAGCAGTTTTCCAACTACTACAGAACCATCAACACCTGCATTTTTAGTGATTTGTCTGATTGGAGCTTGTAAAGCACTTTTTACAATTTCAACACCAGCTTTCTGGTCATCACCCTTAACTTTAACTTTATCAAGGTCTTGAGATGCATAAAGTAATGCACATCCACCACCAACTACTATACCTTCTTCTACAGCAGCTCTTGTTGCATTAAGTGCATCTTCCACTCTGTCTTTTCTTTCTTTAACTTCAACTTCAGTTGCACCACCAACTTTGATCACTGCAACTCCACCTGCTAACTTAGCTAATCTTTCTTGAAGTTTTTCTCTATCATAATCAGAAGTTGTTTCCTCAACTTGTTGTTTGATTTGAGCACATCTTGCCTCGATATCGGATTTTTTACCTGCTCCACTTACAATAGTACTATTCTCTTTATCCACTTTTACTCTTTTAGCAGATCCAAGATCATTTAATTTTACGTTTTCAAGTTTAATTCCAAGATCCTCAGAAATAACTTGTCCACCTGTTAGAATAGCAATATCTTCAAGCATTGCTTTTCTTCTATCTCCAAAACCTGGAGCTTTAACAGCCACAACTTTTAAACCACCTCTCAATTTGTTAACTACTAAAGTTGCCAAGGCTTCACCCTCAACATCTTCAGAAATTATCATTAGCGGTCTTCCAGCTTGAACTACAGCTTCTAAAAGCGGAACCATTGGTTGTAAGTTGGTTAATTTTTTTTCATGCAAAAGAATTAAAGGGTTTTCCAATTCTGTTGTCATTTTATCACCATTTGTAATAAAATAAGGTGATAGATATCCTCTGTCAAACTGCATACCTTCAACAACATCTAATTCAGTGTCTATACCTTTTGCTTCCTCGACGGTGATTACACCTTCATTACCAACTTTCTGCATTGCTTTTGAAATCATGTTTCCGATTTCTTTGTCGCCATTTGCAGAAATTGTTCCTACCTGTGCAATCTCATCACTATCTTTAACTTTTTTTGCTGATGATATTAATTTTTCTTTAACAGAATCTACAGCAGCATCGATACCTCTTTTTACGTCCATTGGGTTCATGCCCGCAGTTACGTATTTACAACCTTCTTTAACAATCGCCTGTGCTAGAATTGTTGCAGTCGTTGTACCATCTCCCGCTTCATCATTTGTTTTGCTCGCAACCTCTTTAACCATTTGAGCACCCATGTTCTCAAACTTGTCCTCAAGCTCAATTTCTTTTGCAACTGATACACCATCTTTAGTAGTTCTTGGAGCACCATAAGATTTGTCTATAACAACATTTCTTCCTTTTGGTCCAAGAGTAACTTTCACAGTATTTGCAAGTATATCAACTCCTCTAAGCATTGCTGTTCTTGCTTCTGAGTCGAATTTAACTATTTTTGCCATTATAAACTCTCCTTAATTAATTATTATTTTCCTGATGAAATACCCATAATGTCAGATTCTTTCATTATGCTGTATTCTTTACCATCTATTTTGACTTCAGTTCCAGACCACTTTCCAAAAAGAACTTTGTCGCCAACTTTAACATCCATAGGGATTATTTTTCCATCCTCTGTTTTAGCACCACCACCAACTGCAACTACTTTACCCTCTTGCGGTTTTTCTTGGGCTGTGTCAGGGATAATTATTCCACCAGCAGTTTTTTCGCTGCTATCTAATACTTCGATTAACACTCTATCGTGTAACGGTTTGAACTTCATATAAACTCCTTTAAATTAGCATTCATATAGAGGTCAATAATGAGTATTTCAAGATCCCTGGAGAAATTTATGGAACCAAAAAAGCAAAGAATTAATTAGATTTTTAGGCTATATCTCAATCATGATAACAAACCTTGATACAGAAGGGCTTAGTAAAATCGCATTTGATTACGATCTTTTTTATATCGATATATGGGGAGTGATACATAATGGTTTGAAGCTTAATTTTTCAGCCGTAGAAACCTTGAGACATCTAAAAGAAAATAAAAAAGAATATGTGCTTTTAACAAACGCACCAAGACCTAATGAACCTGTAATAAAATTTTTAAAAAAAATGGGTCTAAAAGAAAATTTTGAAAATGTTTTCACTTCAGGTGAAGCCGCTTTAAAATATTTAAAAAGCGATCTTAAAAACAAAAAATTTTTCCACATAGGACCCCCAAGAGATTATGATTTATTTTCATCTTTTAAAAATTTAAAAGAAACAAATATAGATTTAGCAGATTATATTCTTTGCACAGGTTTATTTGATAATTATAACAAAGATTTAGATTATTATAAAATACTTCTCAAAGAACATTTAAAAAAAAAGATGATATGTACAAACCCAGATTTAATAGTCGATAAGGGAAATGTAAGAGAATATTGTGCAGGATCGGTAGCAAAAGTTTTTGAAAATTTAAAAGGAGAAGTTATATATTTTGGCAAACCATACCCCCCTGTTTATGAGTTATCTGCCGAAACTGGAGATAAAAAAGTTCTATGTATAGGTGATAATCTTAACACAGATATTAAAGGTGCCAATGTTCAAAATTTTGATGCTTTGCTAATTACAGGGGGCATTCATAGAAATGAAATTTCTGATAACAAAATAGAAAATTTAGCTAAATCTTACAATGTTAAAATTAATTATATTCAAACAGAACTAAAATGGTGAGAGTAAAAATATATAAAAATTTTAATGTTAGAAAACAACATCAAAACGCAATTATATTAATTGGTAACTTTGATGGACTGCACTTAGGTCATCAAAAATTATTTAATGAAGCTCTGAGGTATAAAAAAAAATTTAAACTAAATCTTGGAGTAGTTACTTTTGATCCTATTCCAAAGATGTTTTTTAATAAAGAAATAAAAAATTATAGGATTTCAAATTTTAACCAAAAGATAACATACTTTGATAAATATAAAGTTGATTTTATAATTAACAAAAAATTTGATAAAACATTTTCAAAAATAGAATGTAATTCTTTCATAGAAAAATATTTATACAAAAAGTTAAAATCAAAGTTTCTCTTTGTAAGCAATAATTTTAAATTTGGATATAAACGTAAGGGTGATGTTATTCTTTTAAAAAAATTTCAAAAAAAGTTTAAATATAATCTTATTAAACCAAAACCTTTAATTAAAAAAAATAAAATTGTTTCATCAACATTGATTAGAAATTATTTAGAAAGTGGAAAAATAGAAATAGCAAACAAATTTTTATCAAGAAAATGGTCTGTAGAAGGAAAAGTTGAAAAAGGCAGAATGCTTGGAAGAAAAATAGGTTTTCCGACGTGTAACATTGATATTAAAAATTACGTGATTGCTAAACCTGGAGTTTACTCTGTAAATGTGAAAATAGACAAAATCAAAAAAATTTTTAAAGGGATCGCAAATCTTGGTTTTCGACCAACTTTTAATCAAAAAAAAATATTGTTAGAGGTAAATTTATTTAATTTTTCTGGAAATCTTTATAATAAAAAACTATCAGTAGATTTTAAAAAATTTATAAGAGGTGAAAAAAAATTTAAAAATATAGACCAACTAAAGAAACAGATTAATAAAGATATTTTATCTGCAAAAAAATAATATCCTATGAGCAAAGAACATATAAATCTACCAAAAACGGCTTTTTCAATGAAAGCCAACTTACCAGTAAGAGAACCCGGTATTTTAGATTACTGGCAAAAGATTGGCTTGTACAAGAAATTAAGACAAAAAAGCAAAGGTAAAGAAAAATTTGTTCTTCATGATGGACCTCCTTACGCAAACGGAAATATTCATATGGGAACAGCTTTGAATAAAATTCTAAAAGATATAATCACAAAGTTTCATCAGATGGATGGCAAAGACTCTGTATATGTTCCAGGTTGGGATTGTCATGGATTGCCAATAGAATGGAAAATTGAGGAACAATATAAAAAAAATAAAAAAAACAAAAACGATGTTCCAATTATTGAATTTAGGAAAGAGTGTAGAGATTTTGCAACCAAATGGATAGGAATTCATAAAGATCAATTTCAAAGGCTTGGTGTAATTGGCGATTGGGAAAACTATTATTCTACTATGAGCTTTGATGCCGAAGCTCAAATAGTAAGAGAACTTGGAAAATTTTTAAAAGAAGGGAGCTTATATAGGGGATACAAACCAGTTCTTTGGTCTACAGTAGAAAAAACTGCTCTTGCAGATGCTGAAGTTGAATATATGGACCATGTGTCCGATACAATTTACGTAGAATTTCCAGTTGTTAAAACAAATTTTAAAGAGATAGAAAAATCAAATGTTGTTATATGGACAACCACACCTTGGACCATACCTGCAAACAAAGCTTTAGCTTACAATCAAAGTTTAATTTATCTATTATTGGAGATTGATAACGAAAAAAAAATTATAATTGCAAAAGATCTTTTAGAGTCCTTCAAAAAAGACACTAATATTGAAAACACAAAAATTATTAAAGAATTTTCTGGAAAGGAATTCAAAGGTACAATTTGTAGTCATCCATTTTATTCGATTGGGTATGATTATGAAATTCCCATGTTAGAGGCGAGATTTGTAACGACTGAACAAGGAACTGGAATTGTACATTGTGCACCAAGTCATGGTCCAGATGATTTTAATTTATGCCTAAATAATAATATTAAAGCTGTTGAAACAGTTGATGATGATGGGAGATATACAAAAAATATTTTGCATTTTGAAGGGCTACATATTTTTAAAGCTAATAGTGTCATTATAGAAAAATTAAAAGAACATAAAAAACTTATTGCAAATGGTAAATTAAATCACTCGTATCCACATTCATGGAGATCAAAAGCTCCATTAGTTCACCGTGCTACCCCACAATGGTTTATATCGATGGAAAGTCATGAATTAAGATCAAAAGCATTGAAAGCATTGGATGAAACAACTTTTTATCCAAGTAAAGGAAAAGAAAGAATTAAGTCAATGATAGAAACCAGACCTGATTGGTGTGTTTCAAGACAAAGAGTTTGGGGAGTGCCTTTACCAATTTTTATATCAAAGAAAGATGGCAAGGTCTTAATTGATGATGATGTTTTTGAAAATATTGCACAGATTTACGAAAAGGAAGGTTCGGATTGTTGGTTTTCAGATGATTATCAAAAATTATTGGGAAACAAGTATAAAGCTGAAGATTTTAATAAACTAAGTGACATTGTTGAAGTATGGTTTGACAGTGGGTCTACTCACTCTTTTGTTCTTGAGAAAAGAGCCGACCTTAAATGGCCAGCATCTATGTATCTAGAAGGATCTGATCAACATCGAGGATGGTTTCATTCATCACTATTAGAATCTTGTGGCACGAGAGGCAAAGCTCCTTTTGAAAGCATTTTATCCCATGGATTTGTAGTAGACGGAAAAGGTCTAAAAATGTCTAAATCGCAAGGAAATGTTATAGCTCCTGAAGATATTTTAAAAAAATATGGGGCAGATATTTTAAGAATTTGGGTTGCTTCATCTAATTACGCAGAAGATCTAAGAATAGATTATTCAATTTTAGATCAACATGCAGAGTCATACCGTAAAATAAGAAATACTTTTAGATTTTTACTTGGAAATATAAATGATGAATATGAAGAATACGATTTTAGTAATTTAGAAATTGTTAATTTACCAGATCTAGAAAAGTATATGCTTCATCGTTTAGCTAAAGTGAACCAAAGTTTTCATAAAAATTTTCAGTCATACAACTTTCATCAACTTTACAAAGAATTATTAAATTTTTGTACAGTTGAGTTATCAGCATTTTATTTCGATATCAGGAAGGATTTATTGTACTGTGACCCAATTAACTCTGATAAAAGATCTGACTGTATCAAAGTTCTGAATATTATTCTGCAGTGCTTGTTAAAGTGGTTTGCTCCTATATTATCTTTTACAACAGAGGAAATTTTCAAACTTTTAAATCAAAATAGCGACAAGCAAAGTATACACTTAGAAAATTTTATCAAAATTCCATCAAATTGGTTTAATGAAAATATCGAACATAAATGGGATAATATTAAAAAAATTAGAGATGAAGCTAATATTAGTATCGAAACAAAAAGAGCTAGCAAGGAAATAGGCTCCAGTCTAGAGGCAAAAATTTTAATAAAATTAAATAAAGATTTATACAATATAACGAAAAATGAGAATTTTTCCGAAATTTGTATTACTTCAGAAAGTAAAATAGTTGAAGATCAGAATACTGACAGGGAAGTTGAAGTGGTTACAGAAAAAGCCGAAGGAAGTAAATGTTCTTTATGCTGGAAAATAAAATCAAAAAAATGTGAGAGAATTAATTGTCAAATCTCCTAAATGAATAATTCATTAGTAAAAAAATTATTAATATATGTTTTAATAGTTTTAGTAATTTTTGCTTTAGATAGGTTTAGTAAACTTTTTATACTAAATATCTTGGAGGACAAAGATAAAGTAGACATTTATATTAACTCCTTTCTAAGCTTATATTTAGTTTGGAATAAAGGAATTGGATTTGGTTTATTTTCATTTGATGATGCTACAGCATATAATTTAATAACCTTAATAATATTATTCATTAACGTAATTATAGTTTATCTGATTTTTGTAGAAGAAGGTTTGAAGATTTATTTTTTACTTACTATATTAGGTGGATCATTAGGCAATTTTTTTGATAGATTATATTATAAAGCAGTGCCCGATTTTATTGATATAAACTACAACGGTTATCATTGGTTCATTTTTAATGTTGCAGATATCTTTATTACGCTAGGAATCATTTGTCTTATTTTGGCTGAATTGTTAAATTATAAATCATCAAATGAAAAAAAATAAAAATCTATCAGTTATATTGATTTTATTTAGTCTATTTTTATATTCATGCCAAACTGCAACGGAAGCATTACAAGGAAAAAAAAGATCGGATCAAAGTGATGAATTTTTAGTTGAAAAAAAGAATCCATTAGCAATGCCACCTGATTTTGACAAACTTCCAACACCAGGTAATCAAGAGGTGTCCACTGAGATGTTTAGTGATAACAATGAGGTTAAAGATTTATTAAATATAGATGAGAGTAAAAACCAAAATGTTCAAAATGATGGGAATTCTACAGATATTGAAAGCTCTATTTTAGAGAAAATTCAATAATAATGTTTACAAAAAATATAAATTTTTCAAATTTTAAATTTAAGTCAAACCTCAGTAAGAAAAAAAATTTACTTAAAAAGATAAATAATAAAAATATTTTTATAGAATTCCCTTTATTGAAATCTCTAACTAAAGAATATCAAATGGGATACGATAGGAGTTTAATAAAATCACTAAAAAATTATAAAAAAATTAATTTAATTGGTATGGGAGGTTCAATTTTAGGTACCCAGGCAATTTACGATTTTTTTAAACAAAGAATAAAAAAAAATTTTAATTTTTTCGATAATCTTCAGGCAAAAAAATTTGTTTCTTCAAATGAAAAAAAAATTAATATTTTAGTCTCTAAATCGGGCAATACGCTGGAGACAATCTCAAATTTTAATATTTTGAAGCAAAAGGAGAAAAAAAATAAAAATATTTTTATCACTGAAAAAAAAATAAGTTTTTTAACAACTCTCGCAAAGAAATTAAAAATCGAAGTTATTGAGCATAAAAATTTTATTGGAGGAAGATATTCTGTGCTTTCCGAGGTTGGAATGTTACCAGCAGAATTGATGGGGTTAAATGAAAAAAAATTTAAAAACTTTAATCAATTAATTAAAAATAAAAATTTTGTTAATTCATTAATAGAAAATGTTTTAGCAATAAACCATTTTGTTTTTAACAAAAAAACTAACTCTATCATTTTAAATTATGATGAAAAATCAGATAGTTTTTTTAGATGGTATCAACAATTGACAGCAGAAAGCTTAGGAAAGAAGGGAAAAGGTATTTTACCATTAATTTCAACAATGCCAAAAGATAATCATAGTCTTCTTCAACTTTATTTAGATGGACCAAAAAATAATTTTTTTACTTTTTTTAGCGTAAGTGAAAAAAATTCTCCTAAAATAAACAATTCAAATTTGAACAGTAACTTTAGTCATCTTAAAAACAAAAACTTATACAAAATTTTGGTATCGCAAAAAAAAGCAACCGAAAATGTTTTCAATAAAAAAAAAATTCCTTTCAGGTCATTTAATGTTCATAATAGAAATGAAGAAACAATGGGTGAGCTTTTTAGTTTTTTTATTTTAGAAACTATTCTTTTAGGCCAGTTAATGAAAGTAAATCCTTTTGATCAACCCTCTGTTGAATTAATTAAAAAAGAAACTGTAAAAATATTAAGATAATTTTCCAAAAATTATTTTAGAAATACCATAATTCTTTTCTCTTTGAATTAAAAAGTTTTCAGAAAATCTATCAATGGTTTTTTTATTTCTGTGCAATATTAATAGTGTACTTTTATTAGCTAATTTTTTCTTTTTGATTTTATCAATTATAGTTTCAATATTTTTATCCTTGAATGGTGGGTCTAAAAAAATTATGTCAAATTTATTATCAAATATATTTTCCTCATTGAATTTATAAGAGTCACTTTGATAGACACTCGCTTTTTTTAATAGTTTAAATTTTTCTAAGTTCTTTTTTAAAAGCATATTTGACTGATGATAGTTTTCAAAAAATACAACTTTTTCAGCACCTCTTGACAAACATTCAATACCAAAGGATCCAGTGCCAGCAAATAAATCTAAAATTTTGGCTCCTTTTAAATTTATAGTTTCATTATTTGAGTGTTCAATTATGTTAAAAATAGACTCTCTAACTCTATCTTTTAATGGTCTAGTAGATTTATCGGTAGGCGCTAAAATTTTCTGTCCCTTAAGATAGCCTCCAATTACACGCATCTAATCTATAGCCTTGAAACCAATGTCTTTTCTAAAAAATCCACCACCCCAATTTAAATCCTTAATTTTATCAATTGCTGATTTTCTAGCCTCTAAATAACTCTCTGAAATACTTACAAAATTTAATACCCTTCCACCATTAGCGAATATTTTGTCATTTTTAGAAATTGTTCCTGCGTGGAAAATGAAATTATTTTTGTTATTTTTAATTTTATTAAGATTTTTTATTTCAACGTTTTTTTCGTAACTTTCTGGATAACCCTTTGAACATAAAACAATAGATAAACTTTTTTTATCTGACCAATCTACGTTGGATTGATTTAATTTTTGTTCACAACAAGCATTAATTATATCTAAAAAATCTGATTTTAGTAATGGAAGAATAGTTTGACACTCTGGATCACCCATACGCACATTGTACTCAATTAAAAATGGCTCATTATTTTTAATCATTAAACCTGCATAAAGAAATCCAATATACTCCTCTCCAAAATCTCTTATAGCTTTAAAAGTAGGCTCAATAATTTTATCAATAATTTTTTTTTCTAAATCTTTATTTATTAAAGCTGATGGAGAATAAGCACCCATGCCTCCAGTATTTTTTCCTGTATCATCTTCACCAACTCTTTTATGATCTTGCGCGGTGTTAAATTGTTTGAAACTTTTTCCATCTGAAATGACAAAAAAACTCATTTCTTCACCTTCAAGAAATTCCTCAATTACAATTTGATCAGCTTTTCCAAATTTTCCATCAAATATTTCTTTCACTGCTTCATTAGATTTTTCAAGATTTTCACAAATATAAACTCCTTTTCCTGCTGCAAGCCCATCTGCTTTAATGACTATTGGAAATTTAACTTGGTTTAAATATTTAATAGATTCCTTCAAATTTTTTAAAATATTAAATTTTGCTGTAGGTATATTATATTTTTTACAAACATTTTTAGTAAACGTTTTTGATCCTTCAAATTGAGATAGTACTTTATTTGGTCCAAAAACTTTTATTTTTTTTTCTTGCAAAAAATCAGCTATACCATCTACCAAAGGTTTTTCTGGACCAACAACTACTAATTCAATTTTATTTTTCAAAATAAAATCATAAATGCTTTCAAAGTTGTCTAGATTTAAATTAACATTTTCAGCCAAATGACATGTGCCAGCATTTCCTGGAATACAATAAATTTTAGTGGTTTTTTTTGACAATGACATTTGATTTACCAACGCGTGCTCTCTTCCACCACTTCCGAGAATTGCAATTTTCATATAGATATTTATATATCTCAATAATGCAAAATAAGTTAGCTAAATTAAAATACCTTCCTAATAATTTTGAGATTATTGAGGAAGGCGACCATGTAATATGTTCTATATCTGGAAAGAAAATTCTTTTAGAAAATTTGACTTATTGGAATGTTGAAGAACAAGAGGCATATTTTTCTTATAAAGAGGCCGCAGTTAAAAGAGATAGGTTAAAAAAATCTTAATTTACTTTTTCCATCTGTCGTGGGTCCAAATCCATTGAAGAGGATTCTTTACTATCATTTGCTCGAGCACAGTATTTAAAAACTGTGTAATTTCCTCAATAGTTTTACTTTCACCTACTTTAATAGGTTTGGAAACGTACATTTTAAAATGAAATTTGCTTCTTCTCTCTATGTAGATTGGAACTAGATCACATTTATATTTTTTAACCAATTGCGCTGGTATAGTAGTTGTGGTCGCTAAGCTACCAAAAAAATTAACTTTAGATCCTTCTCGAACCCTTTGGTCAATCATTAATGCAATAGACGACCCTTTCTTTAGATTTTCAATTATTTCCCTTGTTCCTGAACGCCCTTTTTTAATTTGTTTTTTACAAATATATTTAATTCGAATTTTTTCCATAGTTTTATTAAGGAAAATATTATTTAACGGTCGATAAATAGCAGATACATCAATCCCATATTTTTCAATCATCATAGCCATCAATTCAAAATTATTAAAATGTCCAGATATGAAAACTACTTTTTTGTTTTTTGATTTAATTTCATCGAGGTACTGTTTTCCTTCTACTTGAATATACTTTTCAAGTTTACCATTTCTAAAGTTTTTAATAAAAGGATATTCGGCAAAAATTCTTCCATAATTTCCAAATATTTCATCCGTAGATTGTTCATGAGTTTTTTTTAATGAGATATTGGATTTTTTTAAATTATCTATAACTATACTTTTAGATCTAAATAATGGTCCAAATGTTTTTCCAATAAAAAATCCAAAGTTTGAAGCCAATTTGTATCCTAAGATTTTAAATATGATCAACAATAAAGAAACTAAAACAAATTCAAAAAAATAAATAACGGTTTTCATAAGTTTTTGTTTAAAAAACTCTCAAATTTTTCCTGATTTGAGATTTTTAGATCAACTTTAATAAATTTTATATTTTTTTTTTTAGAATTATCTAGTCTTAAATAATCTTTTTCAGAAGTAACTATTTCCAATCTTTTTTCTTTTGCAAGACTTTTAATTTCATTAATGTCTTTATTAGAAAAATTATAATGATCAGGAAAAAATTTTTTTTCTTTAATTTTAAATTTGTATTTGATTAAAGTTTTTTCAAATTCTTCAGGATTACCTAGACCACAAAAAATTAGATAATTTTTTTTTAAATTAAATGATTTTAAATTGGTTGGTTTATAGTTTGCATAGAAAATTTTAATATTTTTATTAATTTTTTTAATTTTATTTTGAAATTTAATATTTTTTTTCTCTCCATTCAAAAATACAGCATCATAATTTCGTATTTCAAATAAGCTCTCTCGCAAAGGTCCTGCAGGTATTAAAAAACCATTTCCAATGGTATGAGTACTATTAAAACAAGCAATTGATAAATCGTAATTAATCTTCTTTTCTTGCAATCCATCATCACAAATTGCTATGTCAAAATTTTTATTTTCGGCAGTTTTAATAGCTATATCTCTATTTTTAAAACATAATAAATTTCCATTTTTTTTTAAAATTTTTTGTTCGTCTTTTTGATCGACGTAGTTTTTTTTTATAATTGTGGTTTTATATTTTTTTTTTAAAATACTATTTATTTTAATAACCAACGGAGTTTTGCCTGTCCCACCTAAATATATATTACCAACACATATAGTTTTAACTTTAAATTTCACCTTTGGTGATAATTTTTTCAAATAATTAAATAAAAACGTAAAGAAAGTTAATGGAAGAAGAATAATTGAAATTAAATTAACAGTATCAAGATAAATTGGTCTCTTAATTTTCATTATATAAATTTATCTATTTCATAAATATTATTTTTAAGAACTCTTTTACCCATTTCGTCTATTTTTTTTAATATTTTTCTTGAATGATTGTAATTAATTTTTTTTTTAATTAATTCACAAACATTATTTAAACTTTTTACTTTGCTTGCAATTTTAAGATTTAATAATAAGTCATATACCTCTTTAAAATTATGAACAAATGGCCCAAAAATAATATAATTTTTTCCCCTTACAGGCTCTAAAGGATTTTGGCCTCCATGATTAATTAATGATCCTCCAACAAAACATAAATTAGATATTTCATAAAATTTACGAGCTTCTCCATATGTATCAGCAATATATACATCTGTGGATTTACTTATTTTATTTCTAGACGATCTTGTAATTACATTTAATTGTTTGCTTTCTAACAGTCTAACTATTCTATCAGTTCTATAGACATGTCTTGGAATTATAACTGTAAGCAAATTATTAATACTTTTTTTCACTTTTTTATGAGCCTCAGAAATTAAATCTTCTTCATTGTCATGAGTACTTGCGCAACAAAAAATTTTTCTATCTCTAATTATCTTTTTTACATCAGAATTTACCTTCGTTTTTTTTTCTCCAAAGTATTTTAGGTTTCCTGCAATTTTTATATTTTTTACTCCAAGTTTACTCAAATAAAGTTTTGACTCTTTATTTTGTGGAAGTGCCAAAGTAATACTACTAAAGATTTTTTTTGCGAAATTTGGAAATCTTAACCATCTTTTATAACTTTTTGATGTGATTCTTCCATTAATTAAAACTATGGGTATATCTTTTCTTTTTAGATTTTTAATCATGTTTGGCCATATTTCTGAGTCTATAAAAATTGCCACTTTTGGTTTCCAAAATTCTAAAAATTTATTTGTCAAATAATTTTCATCTATTGGAAAATATACATGTTCGGTTTTTCTAAATTTTATTTTTTTAACAACTGATGCAGAACTTGTAGTGGTAGATGTGAGTAAAATTTTTTGAACTTTATTATTTTTTTCTAAAATTTTAATTATAGGAAGAATACTCATAATTTCCCCAACACTTGCTCCATGAAACCAAATCGTTTGGTTTTTATTATATTTTTTATAGATACAAAATTTTTCTAGAAATCTGTTAAAATCCTCTTTTCCGATTATAATTCTTACAGCAAATATTATTGGTGAAAATAATAAAAAAGTTATTGCTAAAATTTCGTAAAAAAAAAACATTAGTTTTCTTTAATTTGTCGATTATAAAAATTTTGATAAATCTCAGAATGTTTCAGTAAATCATTATGTTTACCTTGATCTATAACTTTTCCTTTATCAAGAACATAAATAATATTTGAATTTAGAATTGTTGAAAGCCTATGGGCAATTACAATAGTTGTCTTATTTGAAATTAATTTTTCCACAGCCTTTTGAATTTTTTCTTCAGTTTCAGAGTCTAATGAAGATGTTGCTTCATCTAAAAGAATAATTTTGCTATTTTTTAAAAAAGCTCTTGCAATTGAAAGTCTTTGTTTTTCACCACCGGATAATTTAATTCCATTTTCACCAATTTTGGTCTCAAATTTATTTTCGAGTTTGTTTATAAAGTCAGTGCACATTGCCATATCTGCTGCTTTAAATATTTCATCATTTGAAGCATCAGGTTTTGCGTATTTGATATTATTTAAAACTGTATCGTCAAATAAAGTGGTGTTTTGATCGACAATTGAAATTTCTTTTCTAAGAGAAGAAAGTTTTACCTCTTTTATGTTTTGACCATCTACCTCGACTTTTCCAGATGTAGGATCGTATATTCTTGGTATTAGGCTTAATAAAGTAGACTTTCCAGAACCACTATGACCAACAAGTGCTGTCATTTTGTTTCCAGCAATATTTATATTTATATCTTTCAGTACACGGTTATCTAAATTGCTTTCATAATTAAAATTTACATTACTAAAATTAATTGAGCCCTCATTTAATTTCAGCTCTCCTAAACTTTCATTAAATGAAATATTATTTTTAGTATCTATTATTGGTATAATTCTTTTACCAGCAGATAAACCTTGAAAAATTCCTACATTAATAGTCGCTAAAGATTTTACAGGTTGATAAGCTAACATCATTGCCGCGAGAAAAGAAAAAAAATTATTAATATTAAGTTGTCCATTCATAATAAGTTTTCCGGAGTAGAAGATTAAAATTGCTATCATTATACCAGTTAGTATTTCCATTATTGGAGTAGCTCTTATAAATACAGTTGCTATTTTGATAGATTTCTTCTTAAGATCATCAACAAATTTTTCAGACCTCTTATTTTCAAAATTTTCTCTTTGAAAAATTTTTATAACTTTATGATTTTTAAATAAGTCAATTAAGTATTTATTTAAGTCACCTGATTTTTCTTGTGCTTCTGTTGCAACTTTTCCCATTCGTCTCCCAAGTTTTTTTGCTGTAATCGAAGCAATTGGAATCATTATTATAGCTATTAGTGACAATCTCCAGTTCTGTAGAAACATTACTGTTAATAGACCAATAAGAGTTAAACCATCTTTAAAAAAACTCAAAAATGAATTGCTCAACATTCCAGTAATTTGATTTACATCAAAATTTAAATTTGAAATATATTTTCCAGAATGTTTATTCTCTATTTGTTGAGTATCTGCTTTAATAAAGGATGAAAGCATATCAATTTGAATTTTTTTCTTAACTTCTTCAGCAACATTTATCATTATTACTTTTGCCATATACAATGAAATTCCTTTAGTAGAAAAAGCTAAAACAATTAAAATAGGAATTACAAATATTAAAGTTTGATCCTGATTAATAAAAATTTTCTCTATTGCAGGATCTAAAAGCCAAGCAGTTGCAGATGTACTTCCTGCAACCAAGATAGAGAAAAATACAGCTAACAAAATTTTAATAATAAAAATTTTCGTATAGTCGTTATATAATCTTTTTAAGATCTCTAAATTAGTCATGAATTAGAAAAGTTTACCAATTAAAATATTTATAAATATTAACAAACCTAAAAAATTATTACTTTTAAATTTAAGCAAACAGTCTAATGGTTCTTTTACATTAAGTTTGTATATTTGAAAAAAAATCAAATGCCCAATAGGTAAAAATAAAAATAAAAAATAAAAATAATTAAAATTCATTAAAGTGCCAACTAAGATTAGAGCTCCAATAAAGATCAAATAACAAAAAGAAATAAATTTCTTTGGATCATTTTTAAATTTAATTGAAGTAGATTTAACTCCTATAATTTCATCATCTTTTATATCTTGGTATCCATAAATAGTGTCGTATCCCAGTGTCCAAAATATGGCTCCAAAATAGAAAATAATTGGAAGTATTGAGATTTCGTTAGTGACCGAGATCCATGCCAATACAAGACCATAATTGAAAGTAATTCCAAGAAACAATTGTGGCCAATATGTAAATCTTTTCATTAGAGGATAAGAGAATGCAAGTGGCATCGATAATAGTGCCATCCAAATTGTAAAAAAATTAAAATTAATTAAAACTAAAAAAGCAATCCCACACAGTATAAATGAATAAAAACTTGCTAGTTTTATAGATACTTTTCCTGAAGCAACGGGTCTATTTTTTGTTCTTTCAACAAGTTTATCAAAATTTTTATCCGTTATATCATTTACTATACAGCCAGCCGATCTCATTAACACAGCACCAAGAAAGAAAAGTAGGATATAAAAAAAATATGTTTCAAGCTCACTAGTAAATTCATAGGCAATTGTAAGACCCCAAATACAAGGCCAAAAAAGAAGCATGTAACCTATGGGTTTATTCAATCTTGTAAGTTCAATAAATAATTTAACGTTTAACATTAATTTACTTGTAAATAACAAAGGCTAGTTTCATAATCAATTCGATTCGAATGAATATAGATTATACAGTTACGGCTTTAATGTTTCCTGCAATTCCTCTTTTAATGGGGGTTTACAGTAACAGATTTCATACTTTAAGCAGATTAATTAGAGAACTTCATGACGAACATGTATATGAAAAACATATTCCCGCAGAATGGAAAAAACAATTTATTAACTTGAGTAGAAGAATTTCAATTTTAAGGTGGACTATAATGTTTGCTGCCTTTGGATTTTTATTTAATATGCTTACAGTTTTTGCTCTTTATTTAAATGAATTATTCTTAGCGAGAGTAATTTTTGGTTCGTGCTGTTTATCAATGATCATATCAATTATTTTCTTTATAAGAGAAATTCAAATATCCACAAATGCACTCAATTTACACATGTCCGACATGGATGTAAAAATAGATTAATTTGGTAAAATTATTGCAGGACCAAGTAATTTTCTTCCCTCAAGATCTTCATGAGCTTTTCTAACTTCATCTAAAGAATACTTTTTTGAAATTTCAACTTTAAATTTACCTTCAGATATTGCTTCAAAAACTTTTTCAGCCGCTTCTTCAAGCTCTTTTCTTATGATCGTGTAATGAGCGATTGAAGGTCTAGTAAAAAAAAGACCTTTTGCATTTATATGTTTTTTTATATCTAATTTATGAACGTAACCAGATGCATTTCCAAAAGCAACCATCATCCCTCTTACTTTTAAAACTTCTATTGAACCTTCAAATGTTTTTGCTCCCACTCCATCATAAACTACATCAAGTCCATTTTTTCCTACAATTTTTTCAACTTCCTCAACAAAGTTTTTTTCATTATAATTTATAACATGGTGGCATCCATTCTTTTTCGCTATTTCTATTTTTTCATCTGAACCGACCGTCCCTATTATTTCAGCACCAAGTGCATTGGCCCACGGGCAGAAAATTTGACCAAGCGCTCCTGCAGCTGCATGATATAAAATTTTATCTCCTTTTTTAACTTGATAAGTTCTGTGCAATAAATACTCGGCTGTTATACCTTTTAAAGTAATACACGATGCAACTTCATCAGATATATTATTTGGAACCTTTACTAACTTATCCTCAGGTATTATTTGTTTTTCAGAATAAGTTCCAATTGGCATGGAAGCACGAGTTACTCTATCTCCAACTTTAAATAATTTGACTTCAGAACCTACTTCTTCGATAATACTACAAGCTTCAAGTCCAATACCACTTGGCAGTGGGATGGGATAAAGACCTGAACGGTGGTATGTATCAATATAATTTATACCTATAGATAAATTTTTAACTAGCACTTCATTCTGGCCAGGTTTTCCAATATCAACGTTCTTTATTTCCAATACCTCAGGTCCACCAAATTCTTTTATTTCAATTTTTTTCATTGTTTTACAAAATTTCCATTATGGTAATCGTCAATAGCTTGAAGTATTTCCTGTTTTGTATTCATTACAAATGGTCCACCTCTTGCAATTTGTTCACCAATTGGTTTTCCAGATATTAATAAAAATTTAGCCTTAGTCAAAGCAGTTACTTTTAATATTTCACCATTAGTTAAAAGTATCAAAGTAGAGTCTTTGACTTTATCATGTTTTTTTTCTCCGATTTTTATTTCACCCTCAATTAAATAAATAAAGCTATTGTGAGAGGAGGGTATCTCAAAATTAAATTCCTTATCTTCTTTAAGTTCAACATCAAAATAAACAGGTTCTACATTATGCTTTTTAATTGGTCCTTCTGCTTTTTGAAATTTTCCAGCAATAACTTTTATTTGCTTATCGCTATCTTTATGTACACTCATTTTGTCAGCATCAATATAATGATATTCAGGTTTATCCATTTTCATACTCGCTGGCATGTTTATCCATAATTGAAAACCATGAAGTTTGCCCTCTTTCATTGCTGGCATTTCTGAATGAATAATACCACTTCCTGTTTTCATCCACTGAACATCTCCTGCTGTCATTCTACCTTGTCCACCAGTACTATCTTTATGTTCAAAGTCTCCCGCTAACATATAAGTTACTGTTTCTATCCCTCTATGAGGATGGGGTGGAAAGCCTGCAATATAATCTTCACTATTTTCTGATCCAAACTCATCCAACATTAAAAATGGATCAAAATAATTTGGCTCAACTCCAATACTTCTTTTTAATTTTACACCAGCACCATCTGATGCTGATATGGGTTCAATAACTTTTTCAACTTCTATTGATTTCATTCGATCGATATATACTTTAACTATATAATTTCAAGTAACTCACTTAAATCGTGAATTTCATCTAATGGTTGATAGTCAAGATTATCAAATATATTTTTATTCCTGTTTACCCAAATAGAATTATATCCATAATTTCCACCCCCAGAAACATCCCATGTATTTGCACTTAAAAATAAAATTTCGTCCTTTTTAATGTTGTATTTATTTACAGGTAATTCATAAACTTTTGAGTCCGGTTTAAAAATTCCCACTTCTTCAATTGAAAAAATATCATCAAATATATTTTCTAAGTTATTATTTTTGACCAGATTTCCTAACAAGCTAGGAGTACCGTTGGAAAGAATTGCTAACTTAAAATCTTTCTTTTTTAACTTATTTAAAGTTTCTTTAACTTCAGAAAAAGGTGAGAGCACTTTGTACAAATCTAATAAATCATTTCTCATGGAGTTATCAATTTTAAAAAATTTCATCGATTTGTCTAAACTGTCTTCAGTAATTTTCCAAAAATCTTTATGTCTATTCATTAAACTCCTTAGCCAAGTATATTCTAATTGTGTGGTTCTCCAATAATTTGCGAAATCTTCCCACTTATCACCTATTTTTCCTTTACATTTTTCTGCAGCAGAATTGACGTCAAATAAAGTTCCATAAGCATCAAATATTATTGCTTTAATATTTTTCATAATTTAATTTAAATATAATGAGCAATATTAGGTTATTTTATCCAGAAAGTTTATCAATTAATTTAGAAGGAAAATTGAATAAAGAACAATCTCATTATTTAACTAAAGTGATGAGAATTCCTATTGGTGGTAATTTTTCTTTATTTAATAAGTTTGGTGAATGGCAAACAATAATTAAAAAAGTTTCAAAAAATGATTTAAATTTTAAAGTTACTAAGCAACTTAGACATGAAGAAAATGAAACTGATCTTTGGTTAGCTTTTTCTCCTATTAGATCAAATTTTTTTAATTTCATGATTCAAAAAGCAACAGAATTAGGTGTAACAAAATTCATTCCATTAATTACAGAAAGGACTGTTGTAAGAAACATAAATTATGAAAGACTAATAAAAATTGTTACAGAAGCCTCAGAACAATGTAATAGATTAAGTATTCCTGAAATAGATAAAATACAAAAATTAGATGAGTTTTTTAAAAATAATAAAGATTTGAATCTTATATTTGGAGATTTAAATTCAGATAATAAAAAATTAAAAATAAATAACAAAAAACTTTTATGTATTTTAATTGGCCCCGAAGGCGATTACACTGAGGTCGAGAGAGAAAAGATTCTTAAATATTGTGGAACACAATCAATAAAATTGGGTAATAACATTCTTCGAACTGAAACTGCAGTTATATCCGCTTTATCTGTGATCAATTTTCTAAAAAATTGATAAATTGTCGCGAAATCTCTAGTGTTTTTTTGTATTTTTGGCTTTATAAACTTTTGAAAATGAAAAAATTCATAATAACCTTATTAACCACATTAATTTCATTGCCTGCTTTTGCCAATCAACCGGAGAAGTGGCAATTGAGTTTTCAAGAGCCTGCATCTCAGACAATGAGAGATATTGTGTGGTTCCACGACTATATGTTGCTTCCAATTATTGTTGCAATAAGTGCGTTTGTGTTGTTTTTGATGTTATATGTGATGGTGAGATTTAGAGAGTCTAGAAATCCTAATCCGTCAAAAAGAACTCATAATGTTGCAGTGGAAATAATTTGGACATTGGTTCCATGTTTAATTCTAATAGTAATGGCTGTTCCATCATTTAAGGTTTTGTATTCTCAAGATACAATTCCAAAAGCGGATGTAACTATTAAAGCAATTGGATATCAGTGGTACTGGGGGTATGAATATCCGGATGAAAATATAATTTTTGATTCATACATGATTGAAGAAGAGGATTTAAAAGAGGGTCAACCAAGACTACTAGCAGTTGATAACGTTGTAGTGGTGCCAGTAAATAAAGTTGTAAAAGTATTAATTACAGCAAATGATGTACTACATGCATGGGCATTACCTTCATTTGGAGTTAAAAGAGATGCAATGCCAGGAAGAATTAATGAAACATGGTTTAAAGCAGAAAAAGTTGGAACATACTATGGTCAATGTTCAGAATTATGTGGAATAAAGCATGCATTTATGCCAATTGAAGTAAGAGTAGTTTCTGATGAGGACTATCAAGCATGGTTGTCAGATGCAAAAATAAAGTTTGCAAAAGACGAAAGTTTAATTAATAAAAATTTAATAGCGAGTAATTAAATAATGAGTACAGCAACATTACACGGTCACGACCACCATACACCAACTGGATGGAAAAGATGGGCATATTCTACAAACCATAAAGATATAGGAACAATGTATTTAATCTTTGCAATTATTGCAGGGGTAATCGGAACTGCATTTTCAGTTTTAATGAGAATAGAGTTAATGCATCCAGGTGATGGAATTTTAGGTGGTAACTATCACTTATATAATGTCCTAGTTACAGGACATGGTTTGATAATGATTTTCTTCATGGTGATGCCAGCAATGATCGGTGGTTTTGGTAATTGGTTTGTACCAATAATGATTGGTGCACCTGATATGGCATTCCCTAGAATGAATAATATTTCTTTTTGGTTGCTACCTGTGGCTTTTATTTTACTTCTAGCTTCAATATTTGTTGATGGACCTCCAGGGGCACAAGGTGTTGGAGGAGGTTGGACTATATATCCACCGTTATCTTCAAAAGCAGGTCAACCAGGTCCAGCAATGGATTTGGCAATTTTAAGTTTACATGTTGCGGGCGCGTCATCTATTTTAGGTGCAGTAAATTTCATAACTACAATTTTAAACATGAGAACGCCAGGTATGACATTGCATAAAATGCCATTATTTGCTTGGTCTATTCTTGTTACTGCTTTTTTACTTTTGTTATCTTTACCAGTTTTAGCTGGAGCAATAACAATGTTATTAACAGACAGAAATTTTGGAACAGCATTCTTTGAGGCTCAATCAGGTGGTGACCCAACTTTGTTTCAACACTTATTTTGGTTTTTTGGACATCCTGAAGTCTATATTTTAATTCTACCAGGTTTTGGAATGATAAGTCATATCGTTTCTACTTTTTCCAAAAAACCTGTGTTTGGATATTTAGGTATGGCATATGCGATGGTTGCAATAGGAATTGTTGGATTTGTGGTATGGGCACATCATATGTACACAGTGGGTCTTGATACTGATACCAAAGCATACTTTTTAGCTGCGACCATGATAATAGCCGTCCCAACCGGAATTAAAATTTTTTCTTGGATCGCAACTATGTGGGGTGGATCAATATCATTTAAAACCCCAATGGTTTGGGCACTTGGTTTCATATTTTTATTTACAGTCGGTGGAGTAACAGGAGTTGTTTTAGCAAACGCTGGAGTTGATACAGCATTACATGACACATATTATGTTGTTGCTCACTTCCACTATGTTCTATCGCTTGGAGCTGTTTTTGCAATCTTTGCAGGTTTTTATTATTGGTTTGGAAAAATGTCAGGTTATGAGTATTCAGAGTGGATGGGACAACTTCATTTTTGGCTTACATTTATTGGTGTAAATATAGTATTTTTCCCACAACACTTTTTAGGTTTAGCGGGTATGCCGAGAAGATATGCAGATTATCCGGATGCATTTGCTGACTGGAATTATATTTCATCCATAGGGTCATATATATCGATTGTAGGATTGGCAGTATTTTTTGCAAATTTAATTTACGCATTTGCTAAAAAGAAAAAAGCAGCTCAGAATCCATGGGGCGAAGGGGCAACTACCTTAGAATGGACAGTTCCATCACCGCCTAATTTTCATACTTTTGATGAGCTTCCTAAATTCGAAAACGTCGAGGGTGCAGAAAAATCTAGTAGTTAGATTCTAGTAAAAATATATAATATTAAAATGCAGTCTACTATCTTAAGAGAAAAAAGATCTAATACAGATCTTGGAATTATCTCAGAGCTAATAAAGCTCATGAAGCCAAGAGTAATGTCTTTAGTAATATTTACTTGCGCAGTTGGTTTGCTCACGGCTCCAAATTCCATACCTTTCACTCAGGCAGCTATTGGTATACTCATAGTGGCCATTGGGGCAGGCGCAGCAGGTGCATTGAACATGTGGTACGAGGCTGATCTTGATAAATTGATGACTAGGACATGTTTAAGACCAATTCCACGAGGTAAACTTAATAGAGCTCAGGCTTTATACTTTGGAACAATATTATCTATTATTTCTGTCTTTAGCTTATATTATTTTGCTAATGCTATTTCAGCTTTCTTATTGTTTTTTACTATTTTCTTTTATTTGTTTATTTACACAATTTGGTTAAAAAGAAGAACTCCCCAAAATATAGTAATTGGAGGAGCTGCAGGTGCGTTACCACCTGTTATTGGCTGGACCATAGCAACAAACTCTTTATCAATTGAACCTTTAGTTTTTTTTCTAATAATTTTTGTTTGGACACCATCTCATTTTTGGGCCCTAAGCCTTTATAAGGCTAAAGACTACAAAAAGGCGAAAATTCCAATGTTGCCAATTACTAATGGGATTGAAAACACAAAAAAGAATATATTTATATATTCATTGCTAATGTTACCAACATTGGTTTTCCCATATGCGATTGGATTTACATCAGAATTATTTCTTACACTTGGATTGACCTTGACTATTTATTATAATTATCTTTGTTTTAAACTTTATAATTATAAAAAAAATAAATTTGAGATCAAAATTGCAAAACAAATTTTTGCTTACTCAATATTTTACTTATTCTTAATTTTTGTGTTATTTTTAATTGATAAACTTATTTAATGATAAGAGACGAAAAAACAAAAAAGAAAAATTTATGGACCGCGCTAGGTCTTGTAATTTTTATAGTGATTTTGTTTGTTTTTACTTTGTATAATGTCGGTGTCTTTGAGAGGTCAATATGATTAAAAAAAATACATTAACACCTCTTTTGTTAGCTGGAATATTCGTTTTTATGTTAGGATTATCATTTGCTGCAGTACCACTTTATGATTTGTTTTGTAGGGTAACAGGATTTGGAGGCACTACCCAAATCTCTAAAGAGGCACCAAATATAGTATTAGATAAAATAGTAAATGTAAGGCTTGATACAAACGTGAATTCTCAGTTAGATTGGGATTTTGCAGTTAATGAAAAAACTTTGGATGTAAAACCAGGCAAAGTTTATAAAATCAAATTTAATGTTGAAAATTTGGGTGATCAACCTTCATCTGCAGTTGCAAGTTACAATGTTTCCCCTTCGTCTTTTGGCCAGTATTTTAACAAATTAGGCTGCTTTTGTTTTGAAAAACAGACACTTAAACCAGGAGAAAAAGCATCTTATGATTTAGTATTTTATCTAGACCCTGAATTAGTAAACGACCCAAAAACTAAAAATATAGAGGATGTTACTATGTCCTATACTTTTTTCTCCTCTGACTACTATAAAGTTGAGAAAAACGAGAGTTAAAAATGTCCTCAGCTCAAAAGCATGATTACCATTTAGTTGATCCTAGTCCGTGGCCGATTGCTACTTCTTTCGCTACATTAATTACTGCACTAGGAACAGTTTATTATTTGCATGCTCAAGCAATGTGGGCAATGTTGCTTGGATTTGCTCTGCTAATTTATTGTGCATTTATGTGGTTCCGAGATGTTGTTATTGAGGCCGAGCACCAAGGCCATCACACCCCAGTTGTACAACTCCATCATAGATATGGAATGACTTTATTCATTGCCTCTGAGGTAATGTTTTTTGTTGCCTGGTTCTGGGCTTACTTTGATGCAAGTTTATTTCCAAATGAATTTACTGGTAATGTTTGGCCACCAAAAGATATCGAAACATTTGATCCATGGGATATTCCTCTTATAAATACTCTAGTTCTTCTTTTATCAGGTACAACAGTTACATGGGCTCATCACTCTTTACTAGAAGGTGATAGAAAAGGATTTATTAATGGTCTGATTTGTACAGTTGCTCTAGGAGCATTCTTCACTCTTTTACAAATATATGAATATCAACATGCTTCATTTAGTTTTTCAGGTCATATTTATGGAGCAACTTTTTACATGGCTACAGGCTTTCATGGTTTTCATGTGGTTGTTGGAACAATCTTCCTAGCAGTGTGTCTATGGAGGGGAAAACTGGGTCATTTTACAAAAGAACATCACTTTGGTTTTGAGGCAGCAGCGTGGTATTGGCACTTTGTCGATGTGGTATGGTTATTTTTATTTGCAGCCATATACATTTGGGGAAGTTAAAATAATTTGAAAAACAAGTTATCGTTTTCATTATTTGTATATTTTTTTATTTTAGTTTTTTTAGCCCTAGGTACTTGGCAAATTATAAGGTTAAACTGGAAACTTGAATTAATAAACTCAATTGAACAATCTTTAAAAAGTGAACCAATAGAATTTAACGGTAGTAATCCAACTAATTTTAAAAAAATTAAATTTGAAGGAATATTAGATAATTCAAAAATCATTTACTTGTATAGTTTAAGTGAAAAAGGAGAGCCAGGTTTTGATATTGTCAATCCAATAAGTATCAATAATAAAAGTTATTTGATTAATCGTGGATGGATTCCTAGAGACTTTAAATCAAAAAAATACTTTTCAGATGAAAGCAAGTTCGAGGGGATTTTGAAACTGAAAAGTAAATTTAATTATTTTAAGCCAGATAATGATATAAATAAGAACTATTGGTTTACATTAAAAGATGAGGATTTATTAAATTATACTGGTAAACAATTTTCTCCATTCATTATAAACAATATCAGTAAGCAAGAAGGAATTTATCCAAAGCCAAAACAAGTGGGAGCCAATATTTCCAACAACCATTTAAAATACGCGTTAACTTGGTTTTCATTAGCTGTTTCTATATTTTTAATATATTTATATTTCAGAAAAAAAAATTACTGATGGAATATATTAGTACCAGAAATAATTCAGACCATTTCTCATTTAAAAACGTTTTTCTTAAAGGTCTAGCAGATGATGGCGGTCTATTTGTGCCAAAATCAATTAAACCATTTAGCAAGGAAGATTTAATCAAACTTAGCAGCCTTAAATACAATGAATTAGCAGCTGAAATTATTTTCCCATTTATTGGAAATTTTATGACGAAAAAAGAATTATCTTCCTTGATATCCAAATCTTACTCACATTTTAGATGTGAAGATGTTGTAAAAATCTCTGATTTAGGAAAATTTAAAATTTTGGAATTGTTTCATGGTCCAACACTCGCTTTCAAGGATATTGCGATGCAATTGATAGGTAATTTCTACCAATATCACTTAGAAAGTGCAGAGAAAAAAATTAATATTATTGTAGCAACTTCAGGAGATACAGGGGCTGCAGCTATTGATGCATTGAAAGGCAAAAGTAATCTAAATGTTTTTGTATTACATCCTCATAATAAAATTTCACCAGTTCAGAGACGATTGATGACAATTCATGAAGAGAAAAATGTTTTTAATATCGCAATTGAGGGTAACTTTGATGATTGTCAAAATTTAGTAAAATCCATGTTCAATGATCAAAATTTTTCAAATAAGATCAACATGTCAGGAGTAAACTCAATTAATTGGTCAAGAATAATTGCTCAAGCCGTTTATTACTTTTATGCATATTTTAAAATAGGTAATGGACAACCTTTATCATTTTCTGTTCCAACAGGTAATTTTGGAGATATTTATGCTGGTTACTTAGCAAAAAAACTTGGCCTACCTATCGACAAACTTATAGTAGCAACAAATAAAAACGACATTCTTCATAGAGCAATTTCTGGAGGTGATTATACTCAAAAGAAAGTTGAAGAAACAAATACTCCTAGTATGGATATCCAGATAGCAAGTAACTTTGAAAGACTCTTATATGATGTGAAAGATTGTAATTCAGAATTTACAAAAGATGTTATGAGTAAAATAAAAAATAATGAATATAAAATTGATAATAATGACTTAGAGAAGATTAAAAGAAATTTTATTTCTGAAATGTTAGATGAAAATGAGACTGTTGAAATGATAAAAGATATCCATGAAAAATATCAAATAGTAGTTGATCCTCACACTGCAATTGGAATTGGAGCTGCAAAAAAACTAGAATTAGAAAAAAACTGTGTTGTATTGTCAACAGCTCACCCATGTAAATTTCCAAAAGCAATAGAGGATGCAATCTCAAAAACTGAAAAACTGCCAGAAAGCCTAAGATATGTTTATGATAGAGAGGAAAAATTTGATGTCTTATCAAATGATTTAGAAAAAGTTAAAAATTATGTAATAAATTCAATATGAAAATTAAAATAAAAGATCATATTCCTGACACTGAAATTTTCCATCTAGTAGAGGGTGAGCCAAGAATAAGCAAAATTAAAGAAATTCTTGGCACAGGCAAAATTATTCTATTTGGGCTGCCTGGTGCTTTTACTTCAACCTGTTCCAAATTTCACCTTCCAGGTTATGTGGCGAATGCAGATAAATTAAAACAGAAAGGAATACAAAATATATTTTGTATATCTGTTAATGATCCATACGTTATGGATGCTTGGGGAAAAGCACATAACATTGAAAATAAAATAATAATGCTATCCGATCCTTATTTATCATTTACAAAGGCAATCGGTGCAGAGGTTGATAGAAATTCTAGAGGTATGGGAATAAGATCAAATCGATATTCTATGGTAATTGAGAAGTTGGAAGTATCAAATATTCAAGTTGAAAAAGAGACTAAAGAATGTGGTTTATCTTCAGCAGAGGGTATACTAGATATTTTATAATCTTAAATTTTTTTAAAAATTTCAATTAATACTTGATACTAACTTGCTAAAATAATTGCTATTATGTTACATTTAAAATACTTAATTTTCTATGAAATTAATAAAAATCTTGCTTCTTTCTCTTCTATTTAATTTAAAATTGTTATCAGCTCAATCATCTGATCTTGGAACTATTCACTCTTATGGACTAAGCTTTACCGGAAGCTATGAATATGAGGAGCCAGATTTAATGCATCTACGATCTGGTTTAGCTGCTAAGGGGGATAAACTTCAGAATTTAGGTTTTTTGTATAATTTCAAAAAATCAAGACTAAACAATGAGTATTTAAATGAATTTGAGTTTGATATTAGCTATCAGCTCATGAATCAATCATATTGGAGTAATGGCACCGGAACATTAGATGACAACAAAGTAAGAATATTCAACTCTAGAATTTTATATGGATCACAATATTCAAAAAAGTTAATGCTTAAAAGTGGTATAGGTTTCAGAAGGTTATATCATTATTGGCAAAACAGAAATACTACAACTGGACATTACGGCTATGATAGAGAGCAAGATTATGTATTTATACCATTTATAGCTGAATTAGATGCACCAATTCCTGAGCTAAAACTAAAAGGAAAACTTAAATTAGAATTTGATCACATTTTTTCAGGAAAAAATACTTCTTATCTGGCTTATTTAGGAGGTTCAAATAAAGATTTAGTTTTTACAAACAATGATGGATACATATGGAAAGTATCTTATGAAACAAAATATAAAGATTTTATACTAGAACCGTATTATGAATTCATGAGTGTTGAAGATAGTACTTTAGATTCAGGATCTTATGAGCCGTCAAATACTACAAAAGAATTTGGTCTAAAACTAAGTAAACTATTTTCAGGAAAAAGAGAAATAGTGGATAACTTTAAAACTTCATTTGAAAACGATGAATACTATTTTGGAATAAAAACATTACATTCGAAAGTAGAAAGTGGATTTTATAATCCAACAGGCAATGCATCTATAGATGAAAAAGACTTTGGATATGCAATTGTAAGCGGAACAAGTTTAATCAAAGATTATAATAATAAACCAATAGACCTAAATTTAGAATTTTCTTTCAATCAATTTGGGGAGTCCGCAACAGTATGTGATAATGGAGATACTTTAACAACTGATGGTCGATATTTAAGTGGAAACTATTCCAGCGGGACGGTACTAACATGTAATTCAGATAATAATCTTTTGGTTATAGATAGTTACTCAACATCTGTTGGATTAAATAGTAAATATTTTATACAAAAAAATGGTATTTTTTTATCTGCAACGCTTGGAATTCATAAGTGGGATCAAAGTGAAACGGATTTTATCCCAGGTAATAATTTTAATACGACAGATTATTCAGGAATTGATAATTTTTATTCAATAGGTTTTGGGATGGATCAAAATAATTTATCTTTTGGTATTGAACGCTCAAAACATGATATGTACTATGATGCAACATCAAAATCTTTTTACGCAAGATATAACTTTTAAAAAATTAATTTTTATATAAAAATCTAGTCTTCACTTAATTTATTTCATTTATAAACTGAAGTTCGTGCCAACAAATCTACCTCGTTATTTAGTAAATCCGTAGAATGTGCCTTAACCCAATTCCATTTAATTTCAAAGGAGTTCGATAGATTATCTAATTCAGTCCAAAGTTCTTTGTTTTTTACATCTTTTTTATTAGCTGTTTTCCAACCATTTTTTTTCCAATTATGTATCCATTCAGTAATTCCTGATTTTACATATTTAGAGTCTGTAAATATTTGAACTTTGCTACCTTTTGCAATTTTTTTTAAAGCTTTAATTGGAGCAAGTAATTCCATTTGGTTGTTTGTTGTATCTTTTTTACTACCTTTAATTCTAGTTTTATTTCCATTTTCAATTATTATCGCAGCCCAACCACCATTCCCTGGGTTTCCAATACAAGAACCATCTGTATAGATTTTTATCATTAGCAATAATCTTTAAATGAATTTAAATTTTTATGAAAATCAAGTTTTTGAATATATTCTTTTGGATCTTTGATTTTAATAATTGCTGTTTTGGGTGTGTTTAGATAATCATAAGATCTTGTTAGTAAGTACCTTAGAGCCGAGCCCTTACAAAGGGTATTAAAACTATTTTTCTCTAATTTTGTTAATTTTCTGACCGATTGATATCCTTTCAATAAATTTGAAGATTTATTCTTAATCATAATAAATTTATTATTTTTTTTATTGAAGCATAAAGCATTCACACATATCGCAAGATCATATGCATAATAATCATTAGAAGAAAAATAAAAATCAATAAAACCATGAAAGCGACCTTTATAAAAAAATATATTATCTATAAATAAGTCTCCATGAATAATTCCTGTTGGAAGTTTTTTTGGCCAAAGTTTTTTAATTTGAATATAATCTATTTTCATATTTTCAGTTAAATCCTTAAATTTTTTATTTATTTTTCTACTGATTTTTTTCAAAAGAGGTCCCCATGAATTAACCGAAAGTGAATTTTTTCGAAATATTCTTAATTTTTTAGATGAGTTGTGTAATCTTGCAATATTTTTTCCTATGACAAAGCATTCTTTAGAATTTAAATTGTTCTTATCTTTTCCTTCTAAGAAAGTTACCAAACATGCATTTTTACCTTTTAACTTAAATAAATATTTACCCTTTTTATTTTCAACTGGTTTTGGACACTTTATTTTAGATTGTGCAAGACCCGACATAAGTTTCATAAAAAAAGGTAGATCTGTTGAGTCAACTCTCTTCTCAAAAATAGTTAATATAAACTTTCTTTTTTTTGATTTGATAAGATAATTTGTATTCTCAATACCTTTTTTAATACCACTATAATTTAATATTTTTCCAATACTAAAATTTTTTTCAATTAGATTTATTTCATCTAAACCTATTTTTGTGAAGACTGCCATTAGTTTAATTTTCCGGGAACTTTAAATGTAATATTTTCTCTTGTGATTTCTACTTCTTCTATATCAATAGTAAATTGTTTTTTTAGCTCCTCAATAAATTCGGTAACCAGAATTTCAGGTGCTGATGCGCCCGATGAAATTCCTATTGTTTTACAATTTTTTATTTGACTGAAAGGAATTTCGCTTTCAGAATGTATTAATTCTGCTGATTTTGAACCATTTTTTTTTGCAACTTCAACTAATCTGACTGAATTGGATGAGTTACGGCTACCAATTACAAAAAACATCTCACATTTTGAGGCAATTTTTTTTACTGCTTCTTGTCGATTTGTTGTTGCATAACAAATGTCCTCCTTTTTAGGCTCATAAATATCTGGAAATTTAGATTTTAGGACCTCAATTATCTCTTTAGTATCATCTACAGAAAGAGTTGTTTGAGTAATATAAGCCAGTTTTTTGTTAGAAATATTAATATAATTATGAGCATCTTCAGCGCTCTCAATTAAGTCTATTGATCCTTTAGGTAATTGACCCATAGTACCAATGACTTCAGGATGATTTTTATGGCCAATAAGGAGAATGTGCATTCCTTGTTTCTTAATATTTTCAGCTTCTCGGTGAACTTTTGAAACTAGAGGACATGTAGCATCTACATAAGTCATTTTTAAATTTGATGCATTTTCTGATACTGATTTTGGAACTCCATGAGCAGAGAAAATAACTGGTCTAGTTTTATCTTCAATCTCATCAAGCTCCTCCACAAAAATTGCGCCTATTTTCTTTAAACTTTCTACAACATGTTTGTTATGAACTATCTCATGCCTGACATAAACTGGAGAACCATATTTATTTAAACTTTTCTTAACAATTTCAATTGCTCTATCTACACCAGCGCAAAAACCTCTAGGTGCTGCTAAAAAAACTTTAATTTTATCATTTTTCATTTTTCTCAATTAAGTATTCAAGCAATATATGTGGAAATGTTAATGAGGCCAATCCAATAAATATTACCATATTCACACTTTCATTTAGTTTAAACTCATGATTTAAAAAATTTAAAGCAACTATAAAAATAATTCCAGTTATAAAAGTAAGCGGAAGCGCTTTTTTAATAAATAGAAAAATTCCTTTTTTAAAATTCTTATTTAGTTCAAATATCAATTTAATGGAATGTCTAAATGAATGTAGAAAGCAGAAATAAATTGTAAATGCCAGCAAAGGGTTTAAAAAAATATTTAACGTAATTATTGAAAAAAAATCCATTAATAAAACAGACTTTTCATCATAATTTTTATTAAAAGATAATATTAAATTTGATATAAATGATAGAAGAAGTAAAATTACTAAAAACTCAGTTTTAACTAGCAAAGTATTAGATAAATCAAAATTTATAGAATTAAATATTTCTAAAGTTTTATTTTGATTAAAGAGTAATGGTGAAACTATTATAATTGATCCTTTAAAAGTTTTTAATAAAAAACTTTGTTTTTGATTTTTACTTATAAATTCTGAGTCTTCCTTACCAAAATGGTAAGATGCAATTATCAAAAATAATAGCAATAAACTTTGTGGAAATAGTATCCACAACAAAATAATGCCTAAACCAATCAAAATATATACCAAATAAAAGTAAGAAATATTTTTAATTTTTAGAATTTTAATTAATTTTCTTCCTTTAATATTATCCAAAGCGCCATGTGAAACACCCAAGATTAAAATTAAAAAAAAACATATTAAAATAAATGAATTTGATCTCAAGTAGTCAAAAGAGGATAAAAAAATGCACGATATAAAAAAAATCAAAGAGTGATTATAATTAATTTTTTTAATCATTTTTGTTGGAATATAGCTTTTAAAAAAACTATTTTGGGCATTTTTAATATAATTGATAAATCTTCACCCAAATGACTTTTGTTGGATAAAAAATTTATAATTGCCTCTGATTTTGAGTTGAACATTTTATAAAATACATTAGGCATTATTTTTGGACTTTTTTTTAAAACTCTTAAGAAAATTTTATCTAAAAACTCATATTTTGTGCCTATTTTGAAAGCTTTATTAGATCTAAATTTTTCTATGTTTTTTGCTAAATATTTTGATTGTTCCTGAATGTTTAAAAATGTATATCCCGTACTTAGCCTAGTCATGCCACCTGCAGTCCCAATATTTACTAAATTTTGGTTATTTATATTAGAAGTTCTAAATAAAGGGATTTTACCAACTTCTTTGTACTTAATCCTATAATTTTTAAGATTAAGATGATTTTTGATATAATCTAAAAGTTGTTGGTCGTATTCTTCTTCCTCTTGATTGTTCATTGTTGATAACCATGTGGTTTCAACTAGAGCTTTATTTTTTGAAAATGGAAGAGTATAAAAAAAATGAACACTGTCCTTTTGATCACAATCAAAATCCATAAGATTCATAATTTCTTCATCAAAAAATTCTTTATCGGTTTCAATTTCATATCCACAAAAGTGTTGCCAAAGCTTATCATCAGTTTTACTAATCTCTGGAACGCTATTAAAAACTATAGAAGAATTTATGTTAATCTCGTTTTTGCTTTTAAAAAAATAAATATTTTTGTTTTGTTTAAGTTTATTTAAAATTTTATCATAGAACAAACCACTATCTATTGATTGATATGGATATTTATTACAATCCTTATATAAAGTTCCATCTTTAGAATTAATTGAAAACTGTTTCCAACTTTTTATCACACAATCTTCAAAATCATGTTGATTTACTCTCCAAAAAGACCAAGTTTTGTCTCTAAAATATCTATCTCTATTATCAATTATAGCTAAAGATCTACCTTTTAATTTTGAATTAATTTCTAATTGATAGGCTAAAGATAATCCACTACACCCCCCTCCAATAATTACAATATCAAAATCTTTCATTTAAATTAATCTCTTCCATGATAATTTTGTGCTTATTTTGAGTATAACCTGTTTCTTGATTAGTCATTAAGCTCAGCTTAATCATATCCAATAAAGATATTAAAGTTTGTATAATTTTACCAAAATTATTTACAAATATTTTCCCAGAATTTTTATACTCTTCAAAATTACTTTTTTTTTTAATTTGAAATCCTATTTCTCTATACACTCTTCTTGCGACACAAATTGAAAATCTTAAACGAAAAGGAATATCTTTTATGTAATAAAAACAACTTCTGTAAAAAGTTTCAGCAAGTTCTAAAGTATCTTTGATCTCTTTGATATCAGACTTTATATAATATCTATTAAGATTTTTATCTTCAATCACATCTCTAGATATATTTGTTAATTGCATAGCTATCCCTAAATCGATTGCGGCTTTAAAGGCACTCTCTTTTTTAACATTAAGAATTTTTGCCATCATTAATCCAACAGTTCCAGCAACTCTATATGAATATATCAATAATTCTTTTTCAGACTTCAATTCTACTTTTTCCTCTAAATCACTTTCAACACCATCAAATAAATCAAAAATAATATTTGTAGAAATATTTGTATCAGCAACTAATTTCCACATTTTTTCAATTATTGGATTTGAGAAATTTTTTGATTTAAAGTCATTTTTAAATTCTTTGAATTTTAATTTCTTAGTTTCTAATTCTCCAGTTTCATCTGCAATATTATCTAAATATCTACAAAAAGTGTATAAATCAGAGCACTTTTGATAAGTCTCTTTATTTAGAAAAAACCCTGCCCAACTAAATGATTTTGCATAAATCGATAAATAGTTTTGTTTATTCATTAGAGTATCTTGTCTAGTACCTTCGCTGAAGACAAAACTCCTGGTACACCTGCGCCAGGATGCGTCCCTGCACCAACAAAGTATAGACCATCAAATATCTCAGATTTATTATGAAATCTGAAATATGCTGACTGTGTAAATTTTGGTTGTATTGAGAAGCCAGAGCCAAATTTTGTATTTAATTCTTTTTCAAAATAATCAGGAGTTAAATAGAAGTCCTCTACAATGTTTTTTCTAAGATCTGGCATTAAATTTTGCATTTTATCGATGACCAGATTTTTCATTTCCTCACCTTTCTCACTCCAATTAATGCCAGACTGATTATTAGGCACAGGGACCAAAACATAAAAACAATCATGACCTTTTGGTGCCATCGCCTCGTCGGTAGCAGTAGGTCTATGTAGGTAATAGCTTATATCTTTATTCAATATTTTATTATTAAATATGTCATTTAAATGTTCCTCGTATTTTTCTCCAAATTTTATAGTGTGATGCTCAATATTTTCATATTTCTTTTTTGTACCAAAGTAATACACGAATAAACCCATAGAGTATTGCATACGTTTCATCTTATACTTAAAAAATTTACTTAATTTTTCATTCATTAGACTTGAATAAACTGCTGGAGGATCTGCATTACAAATAACATTATTTGCATCTAATTCACTTCCATCATCAAGCTTTACAGACTTAATTTTTTTATTTTTTGTAATTACTTCTACAACTTCTTTTCCTTTTATAATTTTAATTTTTTCTTCGATCATAAGCTTTTCTAAACCACTTACTATTTGACCTGTGCCACCCATGGAGTAGTGAATTCCCCATTTTTTTTCTAAATATAATATCAATCCATAAATTGACGTCGTGGTGAAAGGATTTCCTCCTACCAATAAAGGATGCATGCTCAATAATCTTCTCAACTTATCATTTTTAACATAAGAAGATACCAAGCTATAAACTGATTTATAGCTTTTTAGTTTAAGCAATGATGGTATTTGTTTAAACATAAATAAAGGTTTATCAAATGGGACATCTGATAATTCAGTAAATCCTTTATCAAATATTTTTTTTGTAAAATTTACTAAGTTTTTATATCCAATAAAATCTTCTTTACTTATTTTCTCAATTTGAACTTTCATTTTCTCATCATCACCTGAGTAATCAAATTCACTACCATCTTCAAAAACAAATCTGTACCAAACATTTAAAGGCTTTAATTCAATGTAGCTTTTTGAAGTCTTATTAAATAATTCAAAAAGTTCCTCAATTAAATAAGGGGCTGTAATAACTGTTGGACCAGCATCAAACGTAAATCCATTTTTTTTAAATACTCGCGCTCTTCCACCCAAATCATTATGCTTTTCAATTAAAGTTACATTATGATTTTTTGCTCTCAATCTTAGCGCTGAAGCTATACCCCCAAAACCAGATCCAATTACTATTGAATTCATCTCTTAAATTTATCTTATTTTTGAAAAAAAACGAACTTTACAATATCGGTTACGAATTAACCTTTTTTAATTCAATTTTGGTTTCCTCAAGATTTTTTTCAAATAGTATATCTAACTTTGATTTATCTACCGAGGTTGATATTGTTTTTTTAACTGCTTCGATTGCAATCTTTATGGATGTATCTTTGACATCTTTAATTGCAGCATCTTTCATTTGAGATATTTTTATATTAGCTAAATTTTTCTTTATTTCCGCTGATTTTGAGAATTTTTCACTCATATCTTTTATAAGCTTTTCTGCTTCAATGTTTGCTTGGTTAATAATTTTTTTCTTTTCCTGTTCTGCAGAATTTAATTTGCTTTGTGCATCATCTAATAATTTTTTTGACTCAGATCTTAATTTTTCACTCTCATCAATTTCGTTTTTAATGTCAACGATCATCTTCGTTAGCAAACTATTCACATTTTGAGGAACTTTTAAATAAATTAAGCCTACAAAAAATATTACAAATGAAACAGCTACCCAAAAAGTTGCATCAAACATTTTTTCTATTCTCCTTAGAATTATTTGTTAGATCATTTACAATTGATGAAATGTTTTCTTTGTTGATCTCTTCTCCAATGAGTTGTTTTATCAAACCCGAAGAAGTTTCTGTGGCTATTTTTTTTATATTCTCTGCCGAACTTTTATTTAAATTTTGAATTTCTTTTTCGGCAATTTCTATTTCTTCCTCTAAATTCGTCTCTAATTCAGATCTTTTTTTATCTATATCATCCAGTATTTTTTGACGAGCCTCATTAAACAAATTTTTTGCCTCTAGTTTGCTATTTAAAATAATTTTATCAAATTCTTTTATTTTATCTTCACTTTCCTCTCTTTGTTTTTCAGCAATCTCTATATTCTCCAAAATTTGTGACCTTCTACTTTCTAAATTATCACTTATTTTTGGCAGTATTATCTTCGACAAAATAATATACAAAGCACCAAATGTTATAACTAACCAAACAATTTGAGATATCCAAAACTCTGGATTTAATTGTGGCATACCTCCGCTTTCAGCACTCTGTACTTTTGTAATTAGTACAAAGCTAAAAAGAAATTTAATAATTATTTTTTTTAGCATTAATTAAAATGCGAATAAAATAATCAGTGCAACTACTAGACCAAATAATCCAGTTGCTTCGGCTAATGCGAAACCTAAAAGCAAATTTGGAAATTGCTTTTGAGCCGCAGATGGATTTCTCATCGCACCTGATAGGTAGTTTCCAAAAATTATTCCTATACCTACTCCAGCGCCCGCAAGAGCTATTGCCGCAAGTCCTGCTCCAATCATTTTTGCTGCTTCTAATTCCATTATATCCTCCTTATAAGTTGTTAATGGTGTAAATTTAATGCATCATTTAAATAGATGCACGTTAATATTGCAAAAACATAAGCTTGAAGAAAAGCAACTAGTATCTCCAAACCTGTTAGCGCAACTGAAAAACTTAATGGTAGCCATCCTCCTACTATTCCAAGACTAACAACAAATCCTCCAAATACTTTCATCATGGTATGACCAGCCATCATATTTGCAAATAATCTCACTGACAAACTAATCGGCCTACTTAGATAAGAAATAATTTCTATTATAACAATCAATGGTAAGAGAACCATTGGAACTCCACTTGGCACAAATAATTTTAAGTAACCAAGGCCGTGTTTAATAAATCCAATAATTGTAACTCCAATAAATATAAAAGCTGCAAGCACAAAAGTAACAATTATGTGACTTGTAACCGTAAATGAATAAGGGATCATCCCAAACATATTGCAAAAGAGGACAAACATAAAAAGTGAAAATATAAATGAGAAATATGGTTTTGCTTTTGTTCCAGCTGTGTCACTGATCATTTTTGATACAAATGAATAACTTAATTCGGCAAGCAATTGCAATTTATCTGGTATTAGTGATTTTTTTTTAGCTCCTAAGTTTAAAACAATCAAAATAGCTATAGTACTAATAACCATAAATAAACTTGCGTTAGTAAATGAAATATCAACGTTACCTAATTTTATTTCTGGACCAATCCGATAAACATTGAATTGGTTCATTGGGTTTGCTGCCATCTGTAATCTATTTTTGCATTTTTTTTGCGGTTTTAACCACGTTCATAATTCCTGCAGCCACCCCTACAAAAAAAAATATTAAAATTAACCATGGCTTAGTACCAAACCAATTGTCTAAAATAAACCCAATAATTGTCCCAACAGCTACTGCAGACACCAATTCTGTGCTCATTTTGAACGCTGTTCCCATGTTAGAGCTAGATTTTGGATTTTTTTGATCCTTGTGAACTTCTGCTTTATTTTTTGCAATTTTTAAGCGAGATTTGAATTCATCTTCTGACATTTGTCTTAAGCAACCATGCTCTCAGCTTTTTGAAGATCAACAGCAACAAGTTGGCTTATTCCTTTTTCTGGCATTGTAACTCCGTAAAGTCTGTCCATCTTTGACATTGTTAAAGCATGGTGGGTAACAATTATAAATCTTGTAGATGTTATTTTAGTTAATTCAGTTAACAAATTACAAAATCTTGTAACGTTAGCATCGTCAAGAGGCGCATCAACTTCATCCAATACACATATTGGTGAGGGGTTCGTTAAGAATACTGCAAAAATTAAAGACAGGGCTGTTAAAGCCTGTTCTCCTCCTGACAACAAAGTAATTGATTGAAGTCTTTTGCCAGGTGGACTAACTAACATTTCTAGTCCAGCATCTAATGGATCATCAGAGTCAACAAGTTCAAGTTTTGCATTTCCACCATTAAATAATTTAGTATATACTTCATTAAACTTTCTATTAACTTTCTCAAAAGCCTCAAGCAATCTTTCTCTTCCTTTTTGATTAAGCTCAGAAATACTTTCTTTTAGTTTAATAATAGCGGTTACAAGATCTTGTCTGTCTTTTTCCATTTTTTTAATTTCTACTTCATATTTTGAAGTTTCTTCGTCAGCTCTTAAATTTACCGATCCTAATTTTTCCCTTTGTCTTTTTTTCTCATCAAGCAACTCTTCTTGTGTAACCACATCAGGAAATTCAACTTCTTTTTCTAAATTTGAAAATTCTAACAATTTTTCTTCACTTAGATTTAATTCTGCACTTACTCTTTCTAGCAAATCACTTCTTCTCTTACTCAAACCATCTATAGTAGCACCTGAACTAGCTTTTCTCTCTCTGATCTCAATAGAATTTTCTTTTGTATCTTTTAATTCATTACTTAATTTTAATATTTTATCATCTATCTCTACAATGATAGTCTCATTTTCATTTTGTTCCTTTTCTGAAATTCTTAAACTCTCAGAAATCTGTCCTTTTTTCTCTGCTTGCAGTTGGGGCTGTTTTTCAAGATCATTCAATTTTAATGTTTGTTTATTTTTTCTATCGTTTAACTCCCTCACCATTTTTTCAGAATTAGTTAATAGATTTTTCCAACTTTCAATTTCTAAATCTATCTTTTGAATTCTTTCATTTCTTTTAACAGACTCTTTTTTAATATTTTGGTTATTGCTATAAATATCAGCGTATTTTTCTTGAAGTTTTTTAATTATTTCATTTGTCTCGTTCAATACAGTGATTTTATCACCTTCCTCTGCATCTTTAATTTTTATATTTAAATAAGATAAGTTCTCCTTACATTCATCCAAAACTTTCAAGGCAGCTGAATTATTTTGTTCATTTATTAAATTTTTTGCAGCTGTTATCTGATCAATAATTTTATTTATTTGTTCAATATTCTTCTTTAAATTTTCTGAACTAAATGTATCTAAAATTCTATCTACTTTATCTTGTTCTCTTTTCAAATTTTCTTTTGCAACATCTAGATCTTGATTAGATAATTTTTCAGTTTCATAATATTTAGAATCTATTTCTATTAACTCGCCTTTTTCCTCTTTAAGTCTTTTTTCATTTGAGTTTGCATCAATTACAATACTTTTTTCCCTATCAATATCTTCATCAATCATTCTTAGTGAATTTTTTATAGACTTAATCTCCTCTTCAATTCTCTCATTTTCTTCATCAAGACTTTTTAATTCTAGATTAAGTCTCTGAATTTTAGATAGATTTTCAATGTTTCTCTCTCTAATTGGTGTTACCTTGTTAGTTTCATCTGTAATTCTTTTTTCCAAATTCTCTAATTGTGAATTAAACTCTTTAACTTGATCTTCCGCCTCAGTATTTATCTCATTTTCTAGTTTTATTTCATGATCAATATCTTTAAGTTTTAAATAATATAGACCTGCCTCAACTTTTTTAATTTCCTCAGATACTGATTTATATTTTGCAGCCTCTTCTGCTTGCTTTTGCAAATTTGCAAGTTGTCTTTCTTGTTGTCTTCTCAATTCGTCTGCTCTTTTTAAGTTATTCTCTGCTGCACTTAATCTAAGTTCTGCCTCGTGCCTTCTAACGTGTAAACCTGCAATTCCTGCTGCTTCCTCTAGTATTGCTCTTCTGTCAGCAGGTTTTGCTGTTACCAAAGCTCCAATTCTACCTTGGCTAATCAAAGATGGTGAATGTGCTCCAGTAGATAAATCTGCAAAAAACATTTGCGCATCTTTTGCTCTAACTTCCTTATTGTTTATGTAAAATTTCGATCCTTTATCTTTTTCAATTTTTCTTTTGATTTCTATTTCGTCAAGATCGTTGTACTGTATTGGTCCGTCTTTATTTTCATTACTTAAAGCAATAGATACTTCGGCAATATTTTTTGACGGTTTATTTGATGTTCCAGAGAATATTACATCTTCCATCCCAGAGCCTCTCATACTTTTTGCTGATGTTTCTCCCATACACCATCTTAAAGACTCAACAATATTTGATTTCCCGCAACCATTTGGACCAACAATACCTGTCAAACCTTCTTCAATAAGAAAGTTGGTTTTTTCTGCGAATGATTTAAATCCAGTAAGCTGGATTTTTTTAAATTCCATTCGCTAACTTATATCAGTTTTTCTATGTATTTTTTTAATTTTTTATAGTCTGTTGGATTATCAAACTTTTTGCCATTAATTATTAGAGTAGGGGTTGCTTTAACTTTATATTTTTTTACACCATTGATTCGGTCTTCGAGTATATGATCTTCTACAGATTTATCAGCTAAACAACTCTCAATATCTATTTTGAAACTAGAATTTTCTATAAGCTCTTTTATGTTTTTGTTTGCATCATCAATTGAACCACCTCTTACCCATTCACTTTGCTTCTCATAGAGATAGTGTAAGACTTCAGAATTGCCGTCGTTTTTACAATGAGCAATTTTTGCTGCATTAAATGCTGCGATATCTAAAGGAAAATTTTTATATTCAATTGAAACAAAACCTTTATCAATAAACTCTTTCTTTAATTCTGGATAAATTTTCTTATGGAAGTTTGCACAAAAACCGCAGGTTAAAGATTCAAATACTACTAACTTGACTTTTGCATCAATATTTCCATCAATTATTGGTCTTACATCAGAACTTGAGATATTAGGGAATAAAAAGAAGGATAATAAAAAGGTTAATAAAATTTTTTTCATTTTTTTTTGTATAAATTGCTTAACTCTATTAAAGAATTTCTAACTTTTTCATTTCTAATATTACTTATGTCTTTTATGTGTTTGTTTTTTGTCGCATAATCAGGGCTTTTTTTGAGCTTTTTTTCCAAAAATCCATCAAATGTATTTAGTTTTATAGTTTGAACAACTTCATATCCGAAGAATGCATTCATTTTTTTTATAATTTCATTTTTAGAATATTCTAAATTCACTTCAGACCCTCTTTTAACCATTATAGTCAAACAACTATTTTTTACCTTATTAGATCCCTTAAATGATTTTGGATAACATTCTTTGAATAATTCTTTACCAACTATATATTTCCAATTATCAAGAGTTTTATTATAAACATCCCCTTTTTTATTAAGTATTCTTTTTGCCTCTTTGGGCAAAGTATCCTTAAAAGATCTTAAACCTTGAATGGATTTATATCTCTGCTTAGTATTGTATTTAATATTCATATGACAAATCAAAACATACCAAAAAAAATTCTATATTGGTACGATAATAATAAAAGAACCCTACCTTGGAGAAAAAAAGTTTCGAAAAAAAAACAAGACTACTTTACTCTTGTAAGTGAATTTATGCTTCAACAAACACAGGTTAAAACTGTTATTCCTTATTTTGAAAAGTTTATAAAAGAATTTCCAAATTTAAAATTATTGGCTAAATCAAGTGACCACAAAATTTTAAAAAACTGGGAAGGACTTGGGTATTATTCTAGAGCGAGAAATTTAAAAAAAACTGCAATAAAACTATTAAAGGACTATAAAGGTGAATTACCAGAAGATATTGAAACACTTAAATCTCTCCCAGGAATTGGTGAGTATACTTCGAGATCAATTTTAGCAATTGCACATAATAAGCCTTATATTCCAATGGATGGAAACGTTGAAAGAATACTAAAAAGAGTTTTTTTACTTAAAACTGATTATGAAATATCCAAAGAAAACTTAAATAAAAAAAAATCCTTTTTTGGATTTTCAAAAAGATCAAGTGATTATGCACAAGCAATCATGGAGATAGGAGCATTAATTTGTAAGCCTTCATTGCCATATTGCTTTCGCTGTCCACTTACACAAAATTGTAAATCTTATAAGAAAAAAGATTTTTTAATCAAATCAAAAAATAAGTTTAACAAAATAAAATACTTTGAAGCAAATGTGAATAAATATAAAAATAATTATTTATTAATAAAAAATAAAAAATTCAATTTTTTAAAAAATTTGATTATTTTTCCAATGATAGAAATAGATGAGAATAAATTTGAAAATTCAACTCAAAAAAAAATAAATGTAAAAATGTCAAATATGGATATGAAAATAATTATTAATAAAAATATTAAAGTTAAAAAAACAAATAACAGTATAATGTTGAACAAAGAAAATATTAAAAATTATATTTTACCTTCATTTACAAAAAAAATATTAAATTCAGTATCATGATAAAATGAAAAGTATTGCAATAGTTGGATCTGGAATTTCTGGTCTTTTTCTCGCAAACCTTTTAGAAAAAAATACCTCTTTTTCTTATAAAATTTTTGAAAAAAAACCCTCATTAGATTTAAGCGATGGTTATGGGATACAGTTATCAGTAAACAGCATTAATCTTCTAAATAAAATTGGATTTCAAACAATGAATGCGAGCGAAGTATTTTTTCCAAAAAAAGTAAATTTTTTTGATGCAAAAGTGTTGGAAAAGATATGTGATATTGACTTATCTCAATTTAACTTTGAGAATAACAGATATACAACATTAAAAAGATCAAAATTAATAGAATTTTTGTTAAGTAATATCCCAAAAGATAAAATAATTTTTAACTCTGATCTCATTAATATTGAGGAATATGAGAAATTAAAATTATCTTTCAGCGATAATACCAAAGAGGAATTTGATTACATAGTTGCAGCTGATGGAGTTTATTCAAGAACAAAAGAAATTTTATTTAAAAAGGAGGGTACACCAAAGTATTTTAATTCAATTGCACTTAGAGGGAATATTCAGAACTTCGAAAATTCAGATATTTCACTATATTTAGGGTCAAATTTTCACTTTGTAATCTATCCTATCAATCAAAATAACGAATTTAATTTTATATCTATAGTAAGAAAAAAATTAGTAGGATCTGAGATTACAAATAGAAGTCTATTTAAAGATAAAATTTTTATAAATAACTTAATGAGCCAGATTTCCTCAAAATCAGATTTAAATTTATCTGAGTTGGTAAATGAAATTAAATGCTTTCCAATTTTTGTGAGTAAAAAAATTAAAATACCCAATAATAAAAATATATTTTTAATGGGTGATGCGTTCTTTTCATTTCCACCCTCTTTTGCGCAAGGAGCATCACAATCAATTGAATCTGCAAATGATCTTTTCAATGATCTAAATAATAATTTATCAAATTATTATAAAAAAAGAGTTTTAAAGACGAAACAGATAAATTCTAGATCTTCCATAAATCACCATGCATTCCATATTGCAAATCCTATAAATGTTTTTTTTAGAAATATTTTTCTTAAATATCTTTCTAAAAATAAAAGTTTTTTAGAAAATTATTTGGGTAAAATTTATAAGAATTAAGCTCTTGGCCGTAGACGTTGTCTAAGTTCATCAATAGGCTTTAAACTATTTCCTACTTGATAATGCCAATAGGTCCAACCATTGCAGCTTTCTGCGCCTAATATCTGAGCAGCTACTTTGTGAATAGATCCCTCGTTCTCTTTATGTTTAATACTTCCATCAACCATAACTTTTGCAAATACTTTCTTTTTTTGGTCGTAAATTTCTGTACCAGGCTTTATAACACCTAATTCAATTAATGAACCAAAAGGCACTCTCGGCTTTGATTTATTATTCCGGAGTGTATCCAAATATTCATCCATAATAATTTTAGTATTTTTTATCCGTTTGTTCGCAGCTTCAAAATATTTTTTTTCTTTTTCTATTCCAAAATAAGATCGTCCTAATTTTTTTGAAACCACAGCAGTTGTACCTGATCCTAAAAAAGGATCTAAAATAAAATCATTTTTATTTGTAGAGGCTAATACTACCCTATGTAGTAAAGCTTCTGGTTTTTGGGTTGAATGTACTTTCGTTCCATTATCTTTTAATCTTTCTTTACCGTTACATATTGGTAAATTCCATGTGGATCGCATTTGTAGATCATCGTTAAATGACTTCATTGATTGATAATTAAAAGTATATTTTGACTTTTTACTTTTTGATGCCCAAATCAATGTTTCGTGAGCATTAGTAAACCTGGTACCTCGAAAATTTGGCATAGGGTTATTTTTACTCCAGATTACATCGTTTAAAATCCAGAAACCAAGATCCTGAATTATTTTTCCTACTCTAAAAATATTATGATAACTGCCTATGACCCAAATAGACCCATCTTTTTTTAATACTCTATTTGATTGTTTTAGCCATTCGTATGTAAACTCATCATAGGATTTAAAACTTTCAAATTGATCCCATTTATCATCCACTGCATTCACTCTAGATCTGTCTGGTCTAATTAAACTGTTTTGTAATTGTAAATTATAAGGTGGATCTGCAAAAATTAGATCAAATGTTTCATCAGGAATTTTTTTTAATTCTTTTAGACTGTCCCCATTTATAATTTTGTTCTGTAAATTTTTAACTATCATTTTTAAAAAAGTAATTAGACTCCAGGGTAGATTCCGCGTCAACCAGAGATTGAAAAAAATAGACTCTACTTGTTGTAAGTTTTACTTATGACTCAATATGTTGTGTATAGGCCTAAAGTTTTTTCGATGATGCTTCGTTATACCAAATTTCTTAATGGCTTTTAGATGTTCTTTAGTTCCATATCCTGCATTTTTATCCCAAGCATATTCTTTAAATTTTTTGGACATATTTGTAATTAGCCGATCTCTTGCAACCTTAGCAATTATAGATGCTGCCGATATTTCGGATATTTTTTGATCTCCCCTAATTACAGACTTAAGTTTGTAACCCTTCATTTCTGGCGATTTATTTCCATCAATTAATGTTGATGTAGGTTTTATTTTAAGTTTTTTAATCGATCTTTTCATGGCCAATAAAGATGCATTTAGAATATTTAATTTTTCAATCTCTTTTAAAGAGGCAAATCCAACGCTCCAGATAGAGTTTTTTTTAATATATTTTTCTAAAATATTTCTTTTTTCTTTTGAAAGTTTTTTAGAATCTTTAATCTTACTTTTATCTATATTTTTTTTAAATATTACTGCAGCAGCACATACTGGACCAACTAAACTTCCTCTTCCAACTTCATCAACTCCAGCTACCTTTTTCATTATTTAAAAAAAAAATGATAAATAATTAATCCAATAAATAAACCCTTGAAGAAAGATATCAAAACCAAACTATAATCTGAAAGATTAAATTTTTTTTTATAAAAATTTAAGTACTTTTTGTGTAGTCCTATCATAAATTTATAAGTTTATTTCTAATTCATCAATTTTTTTTCTTATTTCTTTAAGATCTGCCCAAGAGTATTTTTTTTGCTCTGGTTGCCTTAAAAGATACGCTGGATGAAATGTTATCATTGTTAAGTAGCTTTTATTGTTTATAATCACATCTTTCCAATTTCCTCTTTCTTTTGAAATTTTAATTTTTGATCCAAATAACGACTCCATTGCAGTGCTACCCATTAAAATTAAAATCTTTGGATTTATTATTGATATATGTTTTCTTAAATATTCTGAGTATCGTGTTATTTCAGCAGGCTCCGGTTTTCTATTATTAGGAGGTCTATAATTTACAACATTAGTAATATAAATATCTTGTCTATTTATATTTATTGCTTTTAACATTTTATTTAATAATAAGCCTGCATCTCCCACAAAAGGTTTGCCGACCTCATCCTCTTTTTGACCTGGTCCTTCTCCAACAATCATTATTTTGCTATTGGAATTTCCATCACTGAATACAAGTTTTTTAGCACTTTCCTTTAGCTCACAATTTTTGATATTTTGTAAATCATTTTTTAGTTTTGCTAAAAGAGAAATCTTATCTTCTACTTCTGGTTTAGTTTTAAATCTATTTATCGGTTTATCGCTAAAGATGAATTCTATTTCGTTGGGATCATTGAATTCATTTAAAATGTCATTTTGATTTTTTTCCTCTAAAGTCATAAATTAAATAATGTTCTTAAAAATTTTTTATATTATTTTTGCTCTTTTATACCAAACTGTAGGTTATACTAAAACAAGTGATAAAAATGATTTTAATTATAAGTACCTTTCAAGCTATTTTTCTGCGCTAATTTCATTTGATAATCAAAAAAATAATAAAGCCTTAGAATTTTTTGAATCTTCAAAATATCTCAAAAAAAAACATAACAACTATTTAAAAGAATACGTATATTCTCTTGTTCTAGATGGCCAAATTAAAAAGGCTGTAAATCAAATAAAATCATCGCGTAACACGAAGAATTCAAATTTTTTTGAAGGTAAGCTTTTAATAGTCTTAGATTTGATGAATAAGAAAAAATATGTACAAGCTTCAAAAGTTATTAAGACTTTTAATTTATCTAACGAAAATACCTACGAGTTTATAATTATTAAAACTTTAGAAAGCTTCAATAATTTATTTAAAAATAAAAAATTACAGTATTCAACAAGTGATTTTGGAAAGTTAAGTTTGATTGTGAATGCTTTTCAAAATTGCTATCTGAATTCTAACAAAACAGATAGTCATTTCTTAAACTTAATTAATTCTGCTGAAGGAGATTACTCAAGATATTTATTTTTTTACTTATCAAATGTAATTGTAAATAAAGACTATAAAACTGCAAAACAAATATCAAAAACAATTGAACCTTTTTCGAGTACCTTATTAATATCCCAATCAAAAAAATGGATAGATAATGAAAATTATAAAAAATTTAAAAAACATTTTTCATGTCAAAATGAAAATGATCTTTTATCTGAATTTTTTTTCCTGATATCTAACTTATATTCATCACAAAATATTATTGAAACATCGAATTTTTATTTAAGTGTATCTAATTACCTAAACCCGAAATTTTATTTTAATTTATCTCTATTGGCAGAAAATTATTATGATAACAACAATTTTGATATTTCGAGGGAAATATTAGAAAAATTCAGTTCAGAGGATGAAATTTATTTTTGGTACAAAATAAAAAAAATTGCTCAGATTATTTCTGAAGAGGAAAATGATGATAAATCTTTAAAGTATATTGAAGATAATATTTCTGATTTAAAACAAAAATCACCAAAAATTCTTTTTGACTTAGCAAACATATATAAAAATTTTGAAAATTATAAAATAGCTATAGATTACTATACGCAAGTTTTAAATCAGATTGATAAAAATTCAAATATGTATGCGGATGTTTTATATAGAAGAGGAGGAACTTATGAGAGATTAAAAAATTATTCAAAAGCAGACAAAGATTTGTTGATGTCTTTAAATATTCGACCTGATCATGCTTACACGCTTAATTACCTTTCGTATAGTTGGCTTGAAAGAAATATTAAAATAGAAAAAGCTATGAAAATGCTAATGAGAGCCTACGAGTTAAGAGAGAACGACCCATATATAACAGATTCAGTTGGATGGGGATATTATTTGATTGGTGATTTTATAAACGCAGAAAAATACTTAAGAAAAGCTGTTGAATTAATGCCAGATGACCCAATTGTTAATGATCACTATGGAGATGTTTTATGGCAACTAGATAGAAAATTACAAGCAAAGTATTTTTGGGAACACGTATTAGAACTTGAAGATACAGAAGAAGAAATGAAAAAAGATATTGAGAATAAACTTATTGATGGTCCCCGTAAAATATAATCGATGAGATTTGACAAAATCCGATCCTACGCAAAAATAAATATTTCTTTAGGTGTATTAAAAAAATTAAAAACCAAACATCATAAAATTGAGAGCTTAGTGAGCTTAATTGATTTATATGATCAAATTCACATAAAAAAAATTAAAGGCAATGGTCACAAAATATTATTTGATGGAGAATTTTCTAATGGAATAAATAAAAAAAATACTGTTTCAAACCTTATTCAAATATTAGATCAAAAAAAACTTTTAAATAATGAAAAGTATTTAATTAAAATTAGAAAAAATATACCTCTTAAATCTGGTTTAGGGGGTGGCTCAATGAATGCAGCAAGTATCTTAAAATATTTGATTAAAAAAAATAATATAAAACTTAAGCGTAATGATATTTTTAAAATCAGCTCAAAGATAGGTTCAGATACTATTTTAGGCTTAAACAAGAGTTCAATTATTTCAAAAGAATTGAGAATAAAATACGCTAAACTTAAATCGCCACTTCATTTAATAATAATTAAACCAGATTTTGGTTGTTCTACAAAAGATATATATTCAAAGGTTAAAAATTTTTCCAGAACTAAGTTAAAATTAAAAAGTAAAAAATTTTTGTCACTCAAATTCTTATCAAAACTAACAAATGATCTAGAAAATCCAGCATTTCAAAAATATCCAAAACTAAAAAATATAAAATTATTTGTTGAAAAATTAGATAATGTTTTATTTACCAGAATGTCTGGGTCAGGATCTTCAATTGTCTTATACTTAGCTACAAAAAATAATGCAAAAAAAGCTCAAAAAATATTAAAAAAAAAATATAAAAACTATTGGTGTATTTTATCTAAAACTATATAAAGCTTTTTTTTTGTGTTATACGAAAAGAATTTTGGGGTGTAGCCAAGTGGTAAGGCAGCGGTTTTTGGTACCGCCATTCCTAGGTTCGAATCCTAGCACCCCAGCCAAATATGAACAATATATTTACTAAATTTTTTAATTTTAAAAAAAAATTAAATCAAAAAGAAATCTTATTTCAAAATATTAAAAATACATCAGATGTAAAATCTATTTTTAATGCAATTTCTAGTCACAATGAATGGAGCGATATAAGATATGTTGGTGGATGCGTAAGAAAAATTTTAAATAACGAAAATTACGATGACATAGATTTAGCAACAAATCTTAATCCAGATCAAGTAAAAGAATGTTTGACAATAAATAAAATCGAGTTTTTTGAAACTGGGATAAAACATGGAACAATAACTGCAAGAATAGGTAATCAAAATTTTGAGATAACCTCTTTAAGGAATGATATTAAAACAGATGGAAGACATGCTGAAGTAATTTTTACAAAAGACTGGAAAGAGGATTCGATCAGAAGGGACTTCACTATAAACTCAATATATGCCGATATTGATGGAAATTTATTTGATCCAAATAATGGAGTAGAAGATCTGCAAAATGGAACAGTAAGATTTATTGGAAATTCTTATGAAAGAATTCAAGAGGATTATCTAAGAATCTTGAGGTATATAAGATTTTTTCTTTTGTATAGTAAGAAAGATCACAGCAGTGAAATCAAAAAGACCATAAAACAAAATATTAGCGGTGTTTCCAATCTATCTAAGGAAAGATTATTAGATGAATTAAATAAAATATTTAAATCAAGGGCTTTATTTAAATTAGTTAAGGATAATTTTTCATATGAGATTATTTCACTTATTTTTCCTCAATTGGTTAATCTAAAAATATTAAAAAAATTAGAAAAGAAAAAAGAGGAAATACTAATAAATAAAAGTTTCGATTTTTTATTAGCTCTATTAATTATAGACGAGACAGATAATGCAGATTATTTTCTTTACAAATTCAATCTATCTAATGACGCTAAAAATAGAATAAAATTCCTTAAATCTAATTTTGAGTATTATAAAGAAAAAGATTTTTTTTCAAAAAAAAAACTTGAGAAAATCTTTTATTATAACAATAAATCAAGTGTAATTGATTTAATTGACTTTGAGTTAATTAAAACAAATACAATGAAAAAAAAATTAATTGAGCTTAAAAATTATTTTCAGAAAAAAGAAAAACCAGTTTTTCCAATAAAAGCAAAAAGTATAATGGAAAAATTTGATATAAAAGAGGGTCGTGAATTAGGGCAAAAACTCAAAAATTTGGAAAATATTTGGGTAAACAATTCATTTAGTATTACAGATAAAGAAATTGAAAAAACTTTTTCTAATTAAATATATTTTACATCAATAATTTCAAAGTTTTTTACTCCTGCTGGCGTATTTACTTCCACAAGATCTCCTTTGTTTTTACCAATTAAACCTTTTCCTATGGGAGATTTAAAATAAAGTAACTTTTGTTTTAAATCGGCCTCGTCTTTACCAACAATTTTGTAATTTATTTTTTCATTTGTATCTAAATTTTGTAGAAAAACAGATGAACCAAAAATTACTTTCCCATCATTAGAAATCTTTGTTACATCAATTACGTTAGCTCTTGCTATAATATCCTCAACTTCTTGAATTCTTCCCTCATTATGAGACTGCTGTTCTTTTGCAGCATGATATTCTGCATTTTCTTTTAAATCTCCATGAGACCTTGCCTCTGCAATTGCCGCAACTATTTCTGGTCTCTTTTTTTCTTTAAGAAATATTAATTCCTGTTTTAGTTTTTCTAAACCATTAACAGTGATAGGTTCTTTTTCCATTTTTTATTTCCATTTAGCAATTGGTGGTAGAGACATTAATATACCCTCAACATTTCCACCTGTTTGTAGTCCAAATTTTGTTCCTCTATCATATAATAAATTGAACTCAACATATCTACCTCTCTTCAAATATTGAATTTCCTTTTCTTTGTTAGTCCATTTTTTTTTTGATTTTTTTAATATTATCTCTCTAAAAATATTCTTAAAACATAATCCTACTTCTCTTACAAAAGCAAAATCTTTCTCCCAATTTTCCTTTTTATAATCAAAAAATATTCCACCAATGCCTCTTGGTTCATTTCTGTGTGGTAGATAAAAATATCTATCACACCATTTTTTATATTTTGAATAATAATTTTTATTATGTTTATTACATGCTTTTTTTAATTCAGAGTGAAACCACTTTTCTAAATTTTTATCTTTTAAACATGGTGTTACATCCATACCACCACCAAACCAACCATGAGAAGTAAATATGTATCTTGTATTAAAATGCATTGCAGGAACATTTGGATTTTTCATGTGCATTACAACAGAAATACCAGATGCCCAAAAATTTGGTTTTTTATCTGTTCCAGGAACTTTATTTCTAAATTCTTTTGAGAATTTTCCATAAACTTCTGAGAAGTTTACACCAACTTTTTCAAAAATTTTGCCATTTTCAAATATTCTAAATTGACCTCCTCCTTCGTTCGATTTTTTTCCTCTTTCCCAGTTTGTTATTTTAAATATATTTTTTTTACCCTCTAATTCTTCAATATCTTTACACAAAACCTCTTGAATAGTTTTAAACCAGTTTCGGGCTAATTTTTTTTTTATTTCATTATCCATTTTGTTTGCCTTAAATTTTCAGAAAGGGTTATAGCAACCGATACAGCTAGGTTTAAAGACCTTTTTTCCTTTATCATTGGTATTTTAATTTTATTTTTGATTTTTTTGTGAATTGAATCTGGCACTCCAGCACTTTCTCTACCAAAAAGCACTGTATCATTTTTTTTAAATTTGAAAACATCAAGACCTGTCTTAGCTTTGGTTGTCATGAGAATAATTCTTTCACCTTTCTTTTTTGCAAAAAAATCCTCAGAGTCTTTATAAAAAGTAATCATTTTTTCATCTAAATAATCCATAACTACTCTCTTAAATCGTTTATCATTAAAGAGAAAACCACAAGGTTCAATTATTTCAAGATGCGCCCCAAGACATGAGCATGTTCTAATAATCGAAGCAGTATTTTGAGGTATATCAGGCTCGTAAAGAGCAATTTTAGGTCCAGAAAATAACCGTTTATGTGTCATTGTTACCATAGAAAAATATCTTTTTTCTTATAAGAAATCATATATTACCAAAGTATTAAATTAATAAAGATGTCGGACAAAAACGATAAAAAAAAGACAGAACGAAGAGATTTCCTTTTTACAGCAACAGCAGCAGCAGGAGCTGTGGGAGTTGGAGCAGCAATTTGGCCAGTAGTAGACCAAATGAACCCGGATGCATCAGTAAAAGCTCTTGCAAGTACAGAGGTTGACATTAGCTCTGTTCAACCGGGACAATCTCTTACAGTGCTTTGGAGAGGAAAACCAGTTTTTATTAAAAGAAGAACAGATCAAGAAATTCAGAAAGCTAGAGAAGTAAGTTTAGGAGATTTAAAACATCCAGAAAAAGATGAAGATAGAGTTAAAAAGCCAGAGTGGCTTGTAATGCTTGGAGTGTGTACCCATTTAGGTTGTGTACCTCTTACAGATAAAGGAGACTATGACGGATGGTTTTGCCCATGTCATGGATCTCATTATGATACTTCTGGAAGAATTAGAAAGGGACCTGCACCAACTAACATGGAAGTTCCAAAATATGAATTTGTAAATAATAACACTATTAAGATTGGATAATAAAATATATGAGTGATCACGAATACACGCCTAGTTCAAAATTTGGAAAATGGTTTAATGATAGACTGCCTTTATTATCGCTTGTAAATCATTTAACTGATTATCCAACACCAAAAAACTTAAATTATTGGTGGACATTTGGTGGAATATTAACATTTTGTTTAATAACTCAAATAGTAACTGGATTAGTTTTAGCTATGCACTACATCGCACATGTAGATCATGCATTTAGTAGTGTTGAACATATTATGAGAGATGTGAACTATGGATGGTTGTTAAGATATGTGCATGCAAACGGTGCATCAATGTTTTTCTTAGCAGTTTACATCCACATATTTAGAGCTTTATTTTATGGATCGTATAAAGCTCCAAGAGAAATTATTTGGATTATTGGAATAATTATTTATCTATTAATGATGGCTGCAGCTTTCATGGGTTATGTACTACCTTGGGGACAGATGAGTTTTTGGGGAGCAACTGTAATTACAAACTTATTTAGTGCAATTCCACTTGTCGGTGAAAGTATAACAACATGGTTGTGGGGAGGATATTCTGTTGATAATCCTACTTTAACAAGATTTTTCACTCTTCACTATTTACTACCTTTTTTAATTTTAGGGTTAGTAGTTTTACACATTTGGGCGCTGCATGTACCAGGTAATAATAATCCTGTTGGAATTGATATTAAAAAACCATCAAAAGATACAGTTCCATTTCATCCATACATAGTTATTAAAGATGCATTTGCTCTATTAATGTTTTTAATATTATTTGCTATGTTTGTTTTCTATTCACCCAATGTTTTAGGACACGCAGATAATTACATTGAGGCAAATCCTTTAGTTACCCCTGCACACATTGTTCCAGAGTGGTATCTTTTACCTTTCTATGCAATTTTACGTTCTGTTCCTGACAAGTTGATGGGAGTTATAGCAATGTTATCAGCTATTTTAATTTTAGCAGCTTTACCTTGGTTAGATACATCAAAAATAAGATCTGCTGTTTTTAGACCACTATATAAACAATTTTACTGGATACTAGTTGCCGATGTTTTAATTCTTGGCTATGTGGGAGCAATGCCTGCAGAAGGCCTATATTTATTAATTGCTAGAATAGGAACAATTTATTATTTTGCTCATTTTTTAATTATTCTCCCAGTATTAGGCCTTAAGGAAAAAACACTACCTTTGCCATTAAGTATTACAGAGCCAGTTTTGGGAGGCTCACCAAATCTTGCGGCCGCCAGAGATAAAGTAGAGAAAATCAGTTAAGTGAGAAATATAATTAAATTTTTAATAATATTATTTTTTGTCTTAAATTCGAAATCCTTTGCTGCAGAAAATACAGCAAAATTTTTGGAGACAGACTGGACATTCAAAGGTCTTTTTGGAAAATTTGATAGAGCATCATTACAAAGAGGATATCAAGTATACACAGAGGTTTGCGCTTCATGTCATTCAATGAAATATTTAAGCTATAGAAATCTATCTGAGAAGGGTGGACCAGAATTTTCTGAGGCTGAAGCAAAAGCTATAGCAGCGAGTTTTGAGGTAACAGACGGTCCAGATAGCACTGGAGAAATGTTCACAAGACCAGCAAAATTGTCGGATAAATTTGTAATGCCATATGCAAATGATGAGGAAGCAAAATCTGCAAATGGTGGAGCTTATCCACCTGATATGTCTGTTCTTGTTAAAGCAAGAAAGGGTGGAGCAGATTATGTGTATTCTTTATTACTTGGATATGAGGACCCACCTTCTGGCATAAAATTAGATGATGGTGTTTATTATAATAAATACATGTATGGAAACAAAATAAAAATGCCTAATCCATTGTCGGATGATCTAGTAGAGTATTCTGACGGTACAAAAGCAACGCAAGAGCAAATGGCTAAAGATGTAGTAAATTTTTTAATGTGGTCAGCTGAGCCTCACCTAGAAACAAGACATAAAACTGGATTTAGGGTTATTTCCTATTTAATTATTCTTACTGTTTTAGTTTATTTTAGTATGAAAAAAATATGGTCACGTGTTGAATCTAAAGTTTAGTACATCGCCATCTTTTACAATATAATCTTTACCCTCTAATCGCATTTTTCCATTTTCCTTAGATTTTACCCAACCTTCATTTTTGATGAAATCATCGTACGATATAGTTTCAGCTCTTATGAATCCTTTTTCAAAATCAGTGTGAATTTCTCCTGCCGCCTTAGGTGCTGTACAATTTTTTGTTATAGTCCATGCTCGAGATTCTTCTGGACCAGATGTAAAAAAGGTCTCTAAAGATAGCAAATTGTAACCTTTCTTAACCAAATTATTTAGACCAGTTTCTTTAATATTAAGCATTTCCATAAAATTTTTCTTTTCATTTTTATCAACTAAATCATTAATTTGATTTTCTATATCAGCAGATATTATTAACGTATTATCTTCACCAAAAGTTTCTATGAATTCCTTTGTGTAATTATTTCCTTTTTCGATACTATCTTCATCAACATTGCACACATAAAGCTTTGGTTTAGTCGATAATAAACCACATATTTTTATATCTTTTTTTTCAAATTCATTATCAAGTTGTTCCAATTTCTCATCGTTATTTATTAATAACATTGCTCTTTCTAAGATTTTAATGTGATTCTCTTCAATGTTTTTTCTATTTTTTTTATCCAATCTCTTTTGAATAGATTCTAAATCTGCAAGTTTCATTTCGGTTTCTATAATTTCCAAATCTCTTACTGGGTTTACATCAGGGTTGACATTTTGAATATCATCTGAATCAAAACATCTAATCATGTGGATTATTGCATCTACTTCTCTTATATGGGATAGAAATTTATTACCCAAACCTTCTCCTTTCGACGCACCTTTGACTAAACCTGCAATATCAACAAATGATATGGTTGTGTAAATTTTTTTTTTGGATTTTGAAATATTTACTAAATTATCTAATCTCTCGTCAGGAACTGGAACTAAACCGATGTTAGGGTCGATTGTACAAAAAGGAAAGTTAGCCGCCTGTGCTTTGCTAGAGTTGGTTAGTGCATTAAATAGAGTAGACTTACCCACGTTAGGTAATCCAACTATACCACATTTAAAACCCATTAAATTAATTATTGTTTACAGTACTAGAAAATAAATCCAATTTTTTATCAATTAAAATAGATAAAGACTCAATTATATTTGATGTAATTTTCTCTAAGTGTTCTTGTTCATCATCTGTAAAATCATTTAAAACAAAGTCAGATACCGAAATCTTTTTATCTGGTTTTCCAATTCCAATTCTCACTCTAGAGTAATCTTTACCTATGAATTTATCGATTGATGCTATTCCATTGTGACCTGCGCTTGACCCACCAAACTTTGCTTTTATTTTTCCAAATTCAACATCCAAATCATCATGAAAAACAATAACGTCCTCTGCATCCATTTTGAAGTATTCCAATAATTCTCGTATGCAAATTCCAGAATTATTCATAAAAGTTAAAGGTTTTATGGCATAAACTTTTTGTTCACCAATGTTACCAGTAGTAAGCAAGCCTTTAAATTTTGGTTTTTGTTTTGAAAGGCCAAATTTTTGATTTATTGCATCTACGACTTTAAATCCAATATTGTGTCTATTATTATTTGAATTTGGGGTAGGGTTACCTAGGCCGACTAGTAACAGCATAATTTTTTAGATATATTTCACTATTAAGATTATTTTTTCTCAGCAGCTGGTTTAGCTTCTTCTTTTGTTTTATCTTCTCCTTCAGCTGGTTTATCACCCTCAGTTTTAGTTTCACCTTCCGCACTAGCTTCCTCTGTAGCTTCGACAGGTTTTTCAGGTTCTTTAACCACCGTTGGAGCAGCAACAGTTGCAATTACAAAATCTCTTCCTTGTATAGTTGGGGTTACATTTTCTGGTAATTTGATAAACGAAATTTTAATACTAGCCCCAATTTCTAATCCTTCAAGATCTACTACTAATTCGGTTGGAATGTTTTCAGTTGGACATCTTAGTTCTACTTTACGTCTCACAATATTTAAAACCCCACCTCTTTTTAATCCTGGAGAAAGTTCATGGTTAATAAATCTTACTGGTATTTCTAAAATAATTTTTGCGCCCTTTACAATTCTTAAAAAGTCAACATGAATAGGTTCATCTGTAACAGTATCAAAAGTAATCTCTCTTGGTAAAACTTTTTGCTCATTACCATCTATATTCATTGAAATTACATTTGATAAAAAGTTTTCTTTATTAATTAAACTAGTCACTTCTTTTTTAGAGAGAGAAATTTTTTCATTTGGATTTTCTCCACCATAAATGATACCAGGGACTTGTCCATTCTGTCTTAGAAGATTAACTTGACCTTTAGACTTTGTGTTTCTTATTGTTGCTTGAATTGTACTCATAAAACCTTGGCGTTTTAACTTATGAAATATAGATTTACAAGTAAATTATTTGAATAAATCTGATACAGAAGTTGAGTTAGATATTCTTTTGATTGCCTCACCAACTAAATTTGAGATAGTTAATACTTCAATATTCTTGATATTTTTTACTTTTGCTGCGTTATCAATGGTATCTGTTATAACTAAATTTTTAATATTTGATTTTTTTATTTTATTTTCAGCTCCTCCACTTAAAACGCCATGGGTCACATAAACATGAACATCTTTTGCTCCTCTTTTTTTTAAAGCAGCAGCTGCATTTACTATTGTGCCACCTGAATCGATGATGTCATCTACAATTATGCAAGTTTTTCCTCTTACATCTCCTATAATGTTCATCACTTGTGATTGACCTGCTTTTGGTCTTCTCTTATCAACAATTGCAAGTCCCACATTAAGAAGTTTTCCTAGTGCTCTAGCTCTTTCTGTACCACCAACATCTGGAGCTATACAAATCAAATTTTTAGTTTTTATTTTTTTTCTTACATGTCTTCCAAAAATAGGCGTTGCAAATAAGTTATCAACTGGAATATCAAAGAAACCTTGAATTTGACCTGCATGTAAGTCTACAGTCACAACTCTATCGGCACCCGCTTTGGCAATTAAATTGGAGACTAACTTTGCAGAAATAGATGTACGTGGCACTACTTTTCTATCTTGTCTGGCATATCCAAAATATGGAATTACAGCAGTTATATTTTTAGCTGATGATCTTTTTAATGCATCTATGCATAGCAATAACTCCATTAGGTTATCATTAGCAGGCGATGATACTGACTGAATTACAAAGATACTATTTCCTCTAATGTTTTCATTTATTTCAATATAAATTTCACCATCTGAAAATTTTCTTATACTTGAATTAACTAATCTGTTTTTCAAAAATTTGGATATTTTTTGACTAAGATTTTTATTACTGTTACCTGTGAGAAGTTTCATCTTGGAGATTTAGCTATTTAATCATAATTACTGATATATTTCTACCATAATCATTTAATTTTTCATTAATTGATCTTCTAGAACTGAAAAACTTATTTTTTTTGGGGTAAGTATCTTTATTAATTATTTCAATTTTTTTGACGTTATATTTTTTTAATTGTGATTTTAAGTATGAGTTAAGACTAAAAAAAATTTTATCATTATAAAATTTAAAGTGCTTTTTATTTTGAATAGATTCTTTAACAAATTTATTTAAGAAATCGTCTCTCACCTCATAATTTTCTATCGATATGCAGGGACCAACAACAGCTATTAAATCTCTCATTTTTGATCCTTTTTCTCTCAATTTTTTTAAAGTATTTTTGATAATATTTTTATAAGCACCTTTCCAACCTGCGTGTAATGCAGCTATATTTTGCATTTTAGGATCAAAAATTAAAACTGGTGCACAATCTGCTGTTAAAATTCCTAATGCTAAATTTTTCTTATTTGTAACTAAACTATCACCAACAAATCTATTTGTTGTGTTCTTATTTACAAACTTTACTCTATTACTGTGAATTTGGTTTAACAAAACTAGATTATTGTTAGCTACTTTTATTCTTTTTGAAACTTTCTTTAAGTTTAGTAAAACTCTTCTTTTTTTATCTTTTGACCCAATACCGCAATTTAAACTTTTATAAATACCATTTGAATAACCTCCCTCAGAATTAAAAAATCCATGAGATATATTTTTAAAATTTGATAGCAATCTTGATTTAATCATTTAAATCCCATACTAAACTTATTCTTTTTGTTAGTAGCAAACATAACCTTAAACAATTTTCCCATTTGTTTATCATCGACTAATCTTTGTATCCTATAATATAAATCTGATTTTTTACTAAAACTTAAACTTTTACTAATCATCTCGGCTCTCTCAAATATTCCCATATTAGTCAAGAATTCACCTTGGGTTGTAATTTTTACTTTATCTAAATTTTTTTTTAATTTTTTTACATAAAAGCTAAAGTTTAATAAATGCGTAATATCAGAATCGTAAATATTGTTTAAAAAATCTACTTTTTTATGATTTTTAACGCATTGAATAGTGTCTGACATTTTTTTTTCAAGGTATCCATAATCTATTATTAATATACCTCCATTATTTTTTTTAATTATTGATGAAATTTTGCTTATTTTTTTAATTGATTTTGGTGAAACCTCGATAAAATTTTGATTTTTTTTTATTTTCTCACCTAATATCTTTTCAATTTGAGCTAATTTCTTTTTTTTATTTTTAAAAAAATATTTATTTTTTTTTTTTGTAATATATTTTTCAAACCATTCATTATTTTCCTTTATAAAATGTTTTACTGGAAGAGAGTCAAAAAATTCATTAGCTAAAAAAATTGATGGATTTTTTTTAATATCATTAAGATTATCAATCCATTTAATTTTATTTAAACTATTTCTTTTTTTTTGTATTTTTATTAATTCTGGACTAATTTCCAAAATGTAAAAAATGCAGCATTGTTTGAACAGCTTAAAGCTGCTAATTGATTTATTTATTTGATACATCATTTCACCTGTTCCTGCGCCTAGTTCAATTATATTTAAGTTTTTTGGTTTCCCCAACTTTTCCCAAAATCCAACTAGCCAAATTGCAATCATTTCAGAAAAATGAACGGATATTTGTGGTGAAGTAATGAAATCACCATTTTCACCTATAGGATTCTTATTTATGTAGTATCCTTTTTTTTTGTCGTATAAAGAATGTTCAATAAATTTATCTAGAGGAATTGCTTTTTCCATAAGTAAGATAATATAAATATATTCCGGCCAATAAAGTGAATACACTTATTAATTGACCCATAGTGAAGCTCATTATTACAAAACCTAATTGGGCATCAGGTTCTCTCGAAAATTCAATAACAAATCTAAATATTGAGTATAGTATTAAAAATAAGGCTGAAATTAAACCAGTTTGCGGAGATAGCCTTTTGTATAAATAATTTAATACAATAAATAAAACCAAACCTTCAAATATTGCCTCATAGATTTGAGATGGATGTCGGTTTAAGTCATCTACTTTGATAAACTTTACTGACCAAGACAACTCGGTTTCTCTTCCATAAAGTTCTGAATTTATAAAATTTGCAACTCTACCCAAAAAAATACCTACTGGCGCTGTCACAGCTACCAAATCTAAAAAATAAAATGGGTTGATATTTTTATTTTTGGAAAAAAATATTGTTGCAAATATAATTCCAATTAATGCTCCATGGAAAGACATTCCACCACTCCATATCATGATTATTTCAACAGGATTATTAAAATAATAATTAAAATTATAAAAAAATACGTATCCCAATCTACCACCAACTAGAATTCCAATAATTAAGTAACTAATATAGTCACTAAATAAATCTTTAATCTTAGGGTCTTGAATTAAAATTTTGTTACAATAAATCCAACCAAAAATAATCCCAAATACATATGACAATGAGTACCATCTAATCTCAAAAGAAAATACTTGAAAAGCAACTGGATCAAAATTATTGATAAACATTATTAACTATAAATAATATAAATTTAGTATTTAATTATTATGTCAAAATCAAGATTTGTATTTGATAAATTTGCAAAGGTATTAGAACAAGGGCTAGTAAGTTACAAAGACCTAAGTGATGAGGTGATAAATGTTTTAAAATCTAAAAGAGATGAAATAATATTTAGGATGAAGCTTGCAAGTAAAGAGGAAATTGAAATCTTAAATAAGAGAATTGCAATACTTGAAAAAAAAATTGAACAAACAAAAAAAGTTAAAAAATCAAAAAGTCCTAAAAAGGTAAAGAAATAGAAACTTCTAAACCTCCAAATTTAGATTTACTAAATTTAATATCTCCACCATGAGATCTACAAATATCGGATGCTATTGACAAACCTAGTCCTACACTAGATTTACTTTCAGATCTGCTTTTATCAACTTTATAAAATGGTTTAATTATATTTTCATGCTCTTTTTCTGGCACACCTGGACCGTCATCTGACACTATTATTTTTAGATTTTCTTTTTGTTTATTCATATTTATTTCAACTTTTTTTGCATACTTAAGAGAATTTTCTATTAAATTATTTATACATCTTGCAATAAGATTTTTTCTTCCATTAAAGTAGATTTCTTCCTTAAAATTTTGAATTATGTTTGGGTTGTTATAATTATTTATTAATTTTAAAATAAGTTCTGAAATATCAAAAGTCTCAGTTTTATCCTTTGCACCAGTGCTTGCAAATTGTAAATACTCATTAAGCATTTTTTCCATATCATCTACATCAGATGATAATTTCTTAGATAAATTTTTATCTTTTATCATTGCAAGTTGAAGCTTAATTCTTGTTAAAGGAGTTCTTAAATCGTGACTTATGCCTGAAAGCATTTCAGATCTTTGATTTAAATGACGAATAATCCTTTTTCTCATTTTATCAAATTCTTGGCCAGCTTTTCTGATTTCTAAAGCACCAGATGGTCTAAATTCGTCTAGATCTTCCCCTCTACCAAATTTCTCTGAGGCTTCTGCTAATTTGATTATTGGTCTAGTTTGATTTTTTAAAAATATAATAGCAATAGCAATCATTAAAAACGCAGGAAGAGTTATCCATAACCCAAATAATCTTGCTGAACTTGTAGTCAATCTACTTCTTGGAACATAAAACTGAAAATATCCGTCTATGTGTTGAATTTTTATATCAACTAAATCTTTGTAGTTGGTAGTGTCGAACCAGTAAACAAAATGTTTACTTTTTAACTCTCTTCTTAGTGATCTATCAAGAGGACTGAACCATCGCTCAGGTATATCGCCAGGTATTACCTTTCCTTCTTTATGTTGTATTTCAATTTCAAGATTACTTTTAAATAAATTAATTATGTAATCTTTATCTTGCTGGTCATTATCATAAGCATCTATAAACGTTTTTATTTCTGCAATAAGACCTCTTGTCATTCCTACGTTCGTTTTTATCCATAAGCTGTCAAAAAAAACTAAAGATATTGTAATTTGTAATACTACTATGGGTACAGCTACAATTAATAAACCTCTATAAAATAATCTTTTTGGAAGTAAATTTTTTATGTAATTACTCAATCCATAAAACATATCCTTCTCCTCTGATTGTTTGAAGATATTTAGGACTTTTTGGGTTTTCCTCGACCTTTTTTCTCAATCTTGTAATAATAACATCAATTGATCTTTCTTTATCTAAATCTATCAGTTTTCCTATTTCTTCTCTTTTAAATATTTTACCAGGTGAGTTGATCATTTTTTCTAATATAATTTTTTCAGTGCTATTAATTTTTAGATTTTGACTTCCTCTATAGATGAACAACTTATTAAGATCTATTTTAATACTTCCAAATTCTATCACTCTTTTGTGATTGTCTTTTTTAGTCTTGCTTAAGATATTATTAATTCTTAAGACTAGTTCTTTTGGCTCAAATGGTTTTGGTAAATAATCGTCAGCACCAACTTCAAGACCCTCAACTCTTTCAGATGCTTCTCCTTTAGCAGTTAAAAGTATTATAGGTGTATTTAATTTTGCCTTATTTTCATTAGTAAACTCTAAGCCACTTTTACCTGGCATCATTATGTCTAACACTATTAAATCAAATTTTATTATTTTGACTTTTTCTAAAGCATCCTCAGCACTCTTAGCTGTTGAAACTAAAAAATTATTTTGATCTAAATATTGTTTGACCAGATCTCTGATACCATCATCATCATCTACAACTAATATATGTGCATTAAAATTTTTCATTAATAATTTTCTTTAAAACGTTATCGAAACTTACCACTTCATTTGAAGCAGAATTGAGAAAAGCTTTGTATAACCTTCTTTTTTGTATGCTAAAAATCTCATCAAATAATTTCATTCCATTTTCAGTTAAATACACGTGTTTTATTCTAGTATCTTTCTCGTCCTTTTTGTAATTAATAGCCTTTAGTTTAATTAGATCTTTTAAAACTCTATTTAAACTTTGTTTTGTTACTTTTAATTTTTTTAAAAGTTCTGAAATAGTTATACCTTCGTATAAAGAAATTAGATGAATAACTTTATTATGTGCAACTCCAATAGAGTATTTATCCAGTACTTTTTTGGCGTCTGATACAGTCTCTCTATATCCCATAAATATTTTTTCAATGTATTGTTTGAGCTCATGATCTTTAAGATATAAAAGTTTTTTCATATTGGTAAGTTATATTGACATATCATATATACAAATATATTTTTAAAAAATATTTTTTTAATGATACCTTACGATAAACGCTCTGGAAAAATCTGGTATAATAATGAACTTGTAGATTGGCAAGATGTAAAGGTTCATGTTTTAAGTCATGGATTGCATTATGGTAGTTGTGTATTCGAGGGAGAGAGAGTTTATGATGGAAGTATTTTTAAGTTAGAGGAACATACCGATAGATTTTTTTACTCAGCTGAGAGATTGGGTTTTAAAATTCCATATTCAAAAGAAGAAATTAATTTAGCAAGCAATAAAATAATTTCAGCTCAAAATGTTCAAAATGGTTACGTAAGACCTGTTGCTTGGAGAGGTAGTGAAATGATGGCTATCTCGGCGCAACAAACTAAAATTCATGTTGCTATAGCTACATGGGAGTGGGGTTCCTATTTTGATCCAAATTTAAAAATAAAGGGAATTAAATTAAACATATCTAATTGGAGAAGACCTGCCCCTAACACAATACCATGGGATACAAAAGCATCAGGTCTATATATGATTTGCACATTGTCAAAGCACGAGGCAGAAGCACAAGGTTACACAGATTCTCTTATGTTAGATCATGAGGGAAACATTGCAGAGGCCACAGGAGCAAACGTTTTTTTTAAAGATAAAAATAATGATTTGCATACTCCAATTCCAGACTCATTTTTGGATGGAATTACAAGAAGGACTGTAATTGAGATCGCAAAATCTAAAAATTTAAAAGTAAATGAGAGAAAAATTAAACCCGATGAGATGTCAAATTTCGTAGGTTGTTTTCTAACGGGAACTGCCGCAGAAGTTACACCTGTGTCTCAAATAGCACAGCATAACTTTAAAGTTTGTGACACAATTTTAGATCTTTCTGATAGCTATCAAAAAGTAGTAAGAAATAAGAAAGCTGCTTAATCTTTGCTATCCTCAGAGATAGCATGATCTATACCTTTTCTTAGATAATCGTAACCAGTATATAAAGTAAGAAAAGCTGAAAGCCATAAAAGAATAATCCCAATTGTTTGCGCGTTATAATCCTGAAAGTTTAAAATTTTATTTCCAGTATCACCTAGTAAAAGTAAAGATATTGAAAACATTTGTAAAAAAGTTTTTAGTTTAGCTAAATTTGAAACTGGCAATTTAATTTTGCCTTTAGCTAGAAATTCTCTTAATCCAGATATTAGCACTTCTCTTGTTAATATTATAATTGCTGCGATTACTTCATAATTTTTTATAGTCTGATCCATGACTAAAAGTAATAAGGCAGTAGCTACTATGATTTTATCTGCAATAGGATCAAGAAGTTCTCCAAGCTTAGACTCTTCCTTATACATTCTTGCTAATAAACCATCTAAAAAATCTGTGAATGAAGCAATTACAAAAAGTGCAAATGGCAAAATATCTCCATAAAGTCCTGGCAAATAGAAAGTAAAAACAAATATAGGAACAATTATTATTCGTCCAATTGTTAGATAATTAGGAAATTTAAATCTCATTCGTGAAAGAAGTTATATATTTTTTTTGCTACCTTTTCCTCAACTCCTTCAACAGATTTTATTTCATCTAAACTGGCGGATTCAACAGCCCTTGCAGATCCAAAATGATTTAAAAGTGACCTTTTTCTTACAGCACCAATCCCCTCTATTTGATCAAGCAAGGATTTGCTTATTCCTTTTTTCCTTTTTGCTCTGTGAGCACTTATGGCAAATCTATGACTTTCATCTCTTATTCTCTGAAGAAAAAACAAAGTTGGGTCATTCTTTTCAAATTTAAATTCTTTTCCGTTGTGAAAAAAAGTTTCATCACCACTATTTCTCTGTTTACCTTTAGCAATAGCTACAATTGGAATTTCATGTAGACCTAGTTCATTCATGGTTTCTCTTGCCACAGAATATTGACCTTTACCCCCATCAATTAAAACTAAATCGGGGAAAGTTAGGTAGTTATCTTTCTCTTGAACAGCCCTCTTAAATCTTCTGTTAAGGACTTCTTTCATCATTCCATAATCATCTTGAGAATTTTTTTGTATCTTTATATTAAATTTTCTGTACCTTTTTTTAATAAAGCCTTCATCACCGTATGTAATTAAGGCACCAACACTATTTGTTCCTTGAATGTGACTATTATCATATACCTCCACTAAATTTATATTAGTCTCAAGATTGAATTTTTTCGATACTGCATCAAAAAGATCTCTATTGTTTTGACTTTCATAAAGTTTTCTATTCAAACTTTCTTTAGCATTACTTATTGCCTGATTTATTACTTTTAATTTAATGCCTTTTTTTGCAACAGTAATTGTAATTTGCTTACCCTCTTTTTGAGTAAGTGTTTTTTCAATGAGTTCTTTTTCTTTAATTTCATTTGATAAAATTATTGATGATGGCACACTTTTATTTTCATAAAATTGAGAAATAAAAGAATTAATTATATCATTTAAATTTTCGTCTGGATCATGCTTTGGAAAAAATGCTTGATTACCCCAATTTTGTTTTGACCTGTAGAAAAAAACTTGAATACAGGTTTTTCCAGATTCTTTGTATCCAGCGATTACATCCGCTTCGACTAAATTTGCTTCATTAATTCTTTGAGACGATTGGATTATATTTAATGATTTAATTCGATCTCTTAATATTGCTGCTTTCTCAAAATCTAGGTCCTCACTAGCTCTTTCCATTTGATTAGACAAACTTTTTTGTATTTTTCTTGATTTACCTGATACGAACTCAATTGCATCGTCTACGGTCTGCTTATAATCTCCTTCTTCTACGTAACCAACACACGGGCCGGAGCATCTTTTAATTTGATAAAGTATGCAAGGTCTCTCTCTTTTTTTGAAAACAGTATCATCACAAATTCTTAGATGAAATATTTTTTGAATCATTTTTATAGTCCAATTTGCAGATCCAGCAGATGCAAATGGTCCAAAGTAAAATCCATCTTTACTTTTTTTTCCTCGGTGTCTTTTAATTTGTGGCCATTTATCCTTGTTACCTATAAAAATAAAAGGAAACGATTTATCATCTCTTAATAAAATATTAAATTTTGGTTTGAATTTTTTAATTAAATTTGCCTCTAAAAGCAAAGCTTCACTCTCATTTGAAGTAGTTGTGATTTCTAGCCTTTTTGTTTGAGAGAGCATCCTCTCTGTTCTAATGATATGATTTTTTTCTGAAACATAACTTTTCAATCTGTTGGGAAGGTTTTTTGCTTTACCAACATAAAGGATGTCACCTTTAGAATTTAACATTCGATAAACACCTGGCAGCTTAGGAACTAAGGGTAATTCTTTTTTTATTACTTCTTTGCCTATATCAGAGCTGATCATGGCTTCTTTTTTTAGAAATTTGGATCCCAACTGAGCTGCAATCCTTCATTATTTCTAACTTTTCAATTTGAAGAGCAATTTTATCTATTCTCTTATCTTTGAATAGCTCATCAAAAACATCTTCTGCCAATGTTTCAAGAAAATTGTAATGTTTATTTTTTACTAATTTTTTTATTAATCTGACTATCTTGGCATAATTAACTATAGATTTAATATCTTTGTCGTTCGAGGGTTGTTTATCTTGATAATTTACCTCTAAATTAAATTTTACTTTTTGGGGTTTTTCCTTTTCAAAATCAAAATATCCAAGTTTTAATCCTAGCACTAATTCCTTAATTAAAACTTTTTTTTCGTAATTAAATAAGCTTTTAGTTTTATTTATCTTAATGACCTTTAGATTATTTTTTTTCATTAATTTAAATTTTTTATTCCTTTCCACCCATTATGTCAGGTGTCTGCCAGTTTAAACTTTGACCACTGTCAATAGAAATTACTTGTCCTGTAATAGATCTATTTTTAATAAAAAAGTCAACAGCACTACATATTTGCTCAACATCTACTTTCCTTTTAAGAGGTGTCGCCATGTATTGCTTTTTAAAATGTTTTTCAGATTGTCTTTTATTTTTTAAAGTTGGACCTGGTGCAATACCATTTACTCTAATATTTGGTGCAAGACTCATAGCACTTGTTTTGGTAAGGGTATAAAGTCCTGTCTTACTTATAGTATAAGAGAAAAAAAATGGAGTTAGCTTAAAAACTCTTTGATCAATAATGTTAATTATGTTGTTATTTTTACCTTTTATATTTCTTGCAAACGCTTTTGATAAAAGTGCGGGCGTTCTTAAATTAGTTCTTAGATGTTTTCCCCAACTATCAGTTGTAAAATTTTCAATTTTATCATTTTCGAATAGTGAAGCATTGTTAATAAGGCAGTCAAAGAATTTTAATTTAGATTTAGCAAATTTTATTATTTTATTTACGTCATTTTCTTTACTTAGATCACCTCTTACCAAAAAAACTTTTGAACCCTTTATTTGTAATTCTTTTTTTAGGTTTTCCGCCTTTGATTTTGATTTGTTGTAATGAATTAAAATTTCTATTCCTTTACCAGATAATTTTTTTGCAATGGCTGCCCCAATTCTTGTGGCTCCACCAGTGATTATGATCTTACGTGCTTCCATTTTTTATCTCTTTTTTTAGTAACTTTTGTACCTGGCATTCCCATAGTGGATCTACCTTTTGGATATAGCTTATTTTTAACATCGTACTGTCTAATCTTAGGATTTAAAGTTATTTCAAGTTCAGTGCTCTCAAGTTTCCTTATTTCATCCCTAATTTTAGCCGCTTCCTCAAATTCTAAATTCGATGCTGCATCCTTCATTTTTTTATCTAAAGCTTTAAGATGTTTTTTAAGATTTCCCCCAATATTTGATCCTTCACTTATTTTTACGTAATCTTTTTCATAGACACTTTCTAAAATATCACTGATTTCTTTTTTAACTGATTTCGCATCAATTTTATTTTTCTTATTATAATCAATTTGAATTTGCCTTCTTCTTTCTGTTTCTTTGATTGCTTTTTTTATACTTTTTGTCTCCTTATCTGCATATAAAATTACTTTACCTTCTACATTCCTTGCGGCTCTTCCTATAGTTTGAATTAGAGAGGTCTCTGATCTTAAAAAACCTTCCTTGTCAGCATCTAAAATACCTACTAATGCACATTCAGGAATATCTAAACCTTCTCTCAATAAATTTATACCGACCAAAACATCAAATACACCCATTCTAAGATCTCGCATAATTTCTATTCTTTCCAGTGTGTCTATATCGGAATGCAGATATCTTACTTTTACTCCATTTTCGTGTAAATATTCTGTTAAGTCTTCTGCCATTTTTTTTGTAAGAGTTGTGACCAAAACTCTAAAATTATTTTCAATAACCTTTTTGCATTCATGCATTAAGTCATCGACCTGATTTTTAGCAGGCCTTATTTCTACTTCAGGATCTATTAATCCCGTAGGTCTTATCACTTGATCTATGAATTGACCTTTAGTTTGCTCTAGTTCCCATGGTCCTGGAGTTGCAGATACAAATACTGTTTGGGTTCTCATTAAATCCCATTCTTCAAATTTAAGTGGTCTATTATCCATGCATGATGGAAGTCTAAAACCATATTCAGCCAAAGTGCTTTTCCTTGATCTATCCCCCTTAAACATCCCATTTAGTTGAGGAACAGTAACATGAGACTCGTCAACAAAAACTAAAGTGTTATCTGGAAAATACTCAAAAAGTGTTGGTGGGGGTTCCCCAGGCCTTCTTCCAGATAAAAATCTTGAGTAGTTTTCAATTCCTGCGCAAGATCCGGTAGCCTCAATCATTTCAAGATCAAATTTTGTTCTTTCCTCCAACCTTTGTGCCTCAAGCAATTTATTTTCTGCTTTGTGTTTTTTTAGAGTAATTTCTAATTCTTTCCTGATATTTATAACCGCTTGTTCTATAGTTGGTTTTGGAGTTATGTAATGACTGTTTGCGTAAACTTTTACTAGATTTAGTTCTCTTACAGTATCCCCAGTTAAAGGATCAAATTCTTCTATTTGCTCTAGTTTATCTCCAAATAAACTTAATCTCCAAGCTCTATCCTCTAAATGTGAGGGAAAAATCTCTAAATTCTCACCTCTAGCTCTAAAAGTTCCTCTAAAAAAATTCTGATCATTTCTTTTATATTGTAAAGCAACTAAAGATTTTATGATTTGCTCTCTATTGTATTCATAATTTTTTTGAAGTGTTAAAGTCATTTTACTATATGCCTCAACAGAACCAAGTCCGTATATACATGACACACTTGCAACAATTAAAACATCGTCTCTTTCTAACAACGATCTTGTTGCAGAGTGCCTCATTCTATCTATTTGTTCATTGATGGATGCTTCTTTTTCAATGTATGTGTCTGATCTTGGAACATAAGCTTCTGGTGTGTAGTAATCATAATATGAAACAAAATATTCAACGGCATTGTTAGGAAAAAAAGTTTTCATCTCTCCATAAAGTTGAGCTGCTAATGTTTTGTTTGGTGCGAGGATTAATGCAGGTCTATTTGTTTCTTCGATAACTTTTGCCATAGTAAAAGTTTTTCCTGAGCCAGTAACACCAAGCAATACTTGGTTAAATTCGTTTTTTTTTGCACCTTTAACTAATCTTTTAATCGCCTCAGGCTGATCTCCTGCAGGTTTAAATTCAGACTTAATTTTGAATTTTTTTCCACCTTCAAGTTTTCCACTTATTTCAGGATTTTTGCTCTGAATATCTGTAATTAAATCTTGATAAGTATTTTGCATATATTAAACAGCGTATTAAAATAATATAATATTTCAATGAGCATTATATCAGACAGTCTTAAAAGAATTAAACCATCACCCACGCTTGCAGTAACTCAAAAAGCTAGAGAATTGAAAGCAGCTGGCAAAGATGTAATTGCTCTTGGAGCGGGAGAACCCGATTTTGATACTCCAGATAACGTAAAGGATGCTGCTATTAAAGCAATAAAAGATGGTGACACAAAATATACTGCTGTTGATGGAACACCAGCATTAAAAAAAGCTATTTCAGAAAAGTTTAAGAGAGAAAATAATATAAACTATAATACTGATGAAATTACAGTAGGTGCTGGTGGCAAGCATGTAATTTATAATTTAATGATGGCAACATTAAATAAGGATGATGAGGTTATAATTCCAGCGCCCTATTGGGTGTCCTATCCTGATATAGTATTATTGGCTGGAGCAAATCCTGTTGTAATTGAATGCTCAGAGGATCAAGGATTTAAACTTACAGCTAAAGATTTAGAAAGCGCAATAACCAATAACACTAAGTGGTTAATTTTAAATTCACCTTCAAATCCAACAGGCGCTTGCTATTCAGAACAAGAGATAAAAAATTTAGCAATGGTTTTAAAAAGAAATCCTCACGTAAATATTTTAAGTGATGATATCTATGAACATGTAGTCTATGAAGATTTCAAATTTTTTACAATGGCACAGATACCCGAATTAAAAAATAAAGTTGTTACAATGAATGGCGTTAGTAAATCTTATGCGATGACAGGGTGGAGAATTGGATATGCTGGAGGTTCAAAAGAATTGATAAAAGCTATTGCAAAAATTCAATCTCAATCTACAACAAATCCATCTTCTATAAGTCAAGCGGCGGCAGTAGAAGCTTTGAATGGTAATCAAGATTTTATATCAATTAGATCTAAGGCTTTTCAAGAAAGAAGAGATTTTGTAGTGAATTCATTAAACGAAATTAATGGAATTAGCTGCATTAAACCTGATGGAGCATTTTATGTTTTCCCAAATTGCAAGGCACTTTTAGGAAAAAAGGATAAATTAGGGAAAAAATTAGAAAATGATACTGATTTTGTTCAGTCTTTGTTGGAAAATAATAATGTAGCTGTTGTTCAAGGATCGGCATTTGGTCTAGATGGTTTTTTTAGAATTTCTTATGCTACATCAATGAAGAATTTAGAAACTGCAATGAAAAGACTTAAAGAATTTTGTGAGAGTTTAAGTTAAATTTTTTCTAATTAACTATGAGATAAATGTTTTTCAGCCTCTAAAGCAGCCATACATCCCATTCCAGCCGCTGTTACCGCTTGTCTAAATGTTTTATCTTTAACATCTCCAGCCGCATAAACTCCAGGAATATTTGTTGAAGTTGAGTCGGCTTTTGTTATCAAATAACCCTCTTTATCCATTTCTAGTTGATCTTTGAATAATTCTGTAGCAGGATCATGACCGATAGCAATAAATAGACCATCAATCTTTAATTCTTTAATATCATTCGATTTTACATTTTTTATTTTAAGACCGGTTACATTTTTTGGCTCTTTATCACCTAACACTTCCTCTACAACAGAATCCCAAATAATTTCAATTTTTTTGTTTTCCATTAATTTTTTCTGAAGCATTTTTTCTGCTCTTAAAGAGTCTCGTCTATGAATTAATTTAACCTTAGATGCAAATTTCGTTAAAAACATTGCCTCTTCTACTGCTGCATTGCCCCCACCAACAACTGCCACTGTTTTATCTTTGAAAAAAAATCCATCACATGTCGCACAAGCTGAAACACCAAAACCTCTGAAATTTTGCTCGGAGTCTAATTGTAACCATCTTGCTTGAGCGCCTGTTGATATAATTATAGAGTCAGCAGTATAAGTTTGTCCACTATCTCCAATTGCTACAAATGGTGTTTTTTTGAGATCAACAGATTTTATATGATCTTGAATCATCTCTGTCCCAACAGCTTCAGCTTGTCCACGCATTTGGTCCATCAACCAAGGGCCTTGAATTACATCTTTAAAACCTGGATAATTTTCAACATCAGTTGTAGTTGTTAATTGTCCACCTGGCTGAATTCCATGAACTAATATTGGGTTAAGCATTGCTCTTGCAGCATAAACTGCTGCAGTATATCCGGCAGGGCCAGATCCAATTATTAACACTTTTGTGTGTTTAGTTGGATTTTCACTCATATGGAAGCTATATAATAATAAATGTCGAAATTAAAAGGTTTATTGTTGACAGAAGGTATGCATGGAATGATAAGCCAGGTTGAAGGTTTGGCCAAAGCCCTAAATATTAATTTTACTCACCGAAAAGTTGAACTTAAAAGTTTTTGGAAATTTATTCCACCAAGTCTTACTCCAAAGTCAAATATTTCTTTTAGAGAATTTGAAATACCTGACTTTGATTTAATTATTTCCTGTGGAAGAAAAAGTGTAATTCCGTCAATTTATTTGAAGCAAAAATCAAGAAAACAAATTTATAACATTCACATCCAGGACCCTAAAATAAACTTTAAATTATTTGATTTTATTATTGCACCTGAGCATGATGAAATTAGTGGTTCAAACGTCATCTCTACAAAAGGAGCAATACACTATTTAAATAAATCCGAAATTGTATCTAATTCTGAATATCTTAAATCATTAATCAAAACAGACAAAAGAAAAATCTTTTCATTAATTTTAGGTGGTCCTACAAAATATTATGAATATTCAAAAGAAAATATTGAAAAAATATTTAATAAGTTGAGTAATTTGATTCAAAAAGAGGACTTCCAATTAGTGGTGATACCCTCTATGAGAACACCAAAAAACACAATACAGTCTGCTAAAGAATTTTTTGGTGAAAATCATACTGTAATAGAGCAAGTAGATAAAAAAGCATATTTGTCAGCCTTAGCATTATCTGAATTTATTGTTGTTACATGCGATTCTAGCTCAATGATTTCCGAGGCAGCTCTTACTGGTAAACCAATATATGTGGCCAATATTTTACCAAAAAGAAAAGATAAAAGATTTCAAAAATTCAGAAAATTATTTAAAGATTTAAACATTATTAAAAATTTAGATGATAATCATGAAAATTGGAGTTATGAAACATTAGATGAAACAAACAGAGTTGCTAAAATAATAAAAGAAAGATTAAATATTTAATGTCATTTTTAAATTCTGTAATAAATAATTCAAAAAAATTTGATGATCCTTTTCAACATTGGGAATTAGATAAACCTTTAACAGAGGAACAAATTAAAGAGATAATTACAGCTGATATAGACGACCCCACAAAACACAGTTTAAATTATGATGGTACAAGAGCCATCGATGGTGGAGAAGGAATATTTAGAGAGGGAATTTCAAATGGGGGCAAGGCACTCAAATTCAGATGTTTTGTAACTAAAGAAAATTCACAACAATTTCCATTTTTAACAAAGTTGATAGAAGAGCTTAGATCAAAAGATACACATAAAATGATTTCAGATTTGATAAACAAAGATTTATCTAATTCTTACGTTAGAGTAGAAGTGATTTGTGATAGAAAAGGTTTTTGGCTAAAGCCTCATTGCGATATTAAAGAGAAACAAATGTCATGTTTATTATTTGTGAACAAATTTAATGAAAGCGAAGATTTGGGCACAGATTTTTATGATGAAAAATTAAACAAAATAAAAACACTTCCATACAAAGATAATTATGGATATTTTTTTTCAAGTGGACCAAATACTTGGCATGGAATGGAAAAGAAAGAGATAGTAAAAGAGAGAAGGTGTTTACAAGTTAATTATGTAAGTTTCAAGACAGATTGGAAAGTCTTTTAGTTTGCTGACATCAATAATCTATATAACGAAGCAAAAATACCATGACCTGATAGCTCTATCAGTAATATAATTGCTCCAAAAAAAATTATTCTTTTGTTCACTTTAATAAAAGTACCATTATTAATAAAAACCAAAAAAAAGCGTAATAATAATATATATATTTTTTTGCAAACATTTTCGGCACACTTAATTGTTCATCTTTAATTTTTTTTTTTTTATTTTTTGGCATCTTGGAGAGATTTAACAGTTAATTTCTTTGTTTTAAGTGACCTAATCGCCTCAATAAAAGCATATGCTGTTGACATATTAGTACAGTAAGGAATTTTGTTTGCCAAAGTCCCTCTTCTTAATGCTCTTGCATCACTAATTCTATGTTCACTATTTCCACCACCGGTATTAATGACTAACGATATTTTATTTGAATTTAAAATGTCAACAATATGAGGTTTGCCACTGCTAACTTTGTTTATTTTTTTACACTTCATTCCATTTTGCTCCAGAACTTTTGCAGTTCCTTTTGTTGCAGAAAGCGTAAATCCAAGTTTTGTTAATCTTTGAGCTAAACCAACCACTTCCTGTTTGTGCGAATCTTTTACTGATAAAAAAGCCAAACCTTTGATTGGCAAAGAGTTAGATGCAGCAATTTGACTTTTTGCAATTGCAATACCAAAATCATCATCAAACCCCATTACTTCACCAGTCGATTTCATTTCAGGTCCAAGTAAAAGATCACTATCAGGAAATTTATTGAATGGAAAAACCGCTTCTTTAACTGCAAATCTTTTATTTGTTTTATATTTTAATTTATACTTAGAAAGTTTCTCTCCAGCCATAACTCTTGAAGCAATTTTTGCTAAAGGAATTCTGTTTGCTTTAGATACAAACGGTACCGTTCTGCTGGCTCTAGGATTTACCTCAATTACAAAAATCTCATCCTTTTTGATTGCGAATTGAATATTTAATAAACCCTTCACTTTCAAGGCCAATGCTAGCTTTCTAGTTTGAATTTTTATTTCTTTTAAAATATTTTCTTTAATTGAAACAGGCGGTAGACAACACGCAGAGTCCCCCGAATGTATACCTGCTTCCTCAATATGTTGCATAATACCAGCCACATAAACATCTTTGCCGTCTGAAATTGCATCCACATCAACTTCCATCGCATTATTGATAAATTTATCAATTAATATTGGATTTTGCTCTGAAGCTTTAAATGCATCATTTATAAACTTTGTTAATTGGCTCTTATCATGAATAATTTCCATAGCTCTACCTCCCAACACATAGGAAGGTCTTACCACTACTGGCAGCCCAATTTTTTCTGACAATTTAATTGCTTGATTAAAGTTGTATGCAATTCCACTTTCTGCTTGTTTTAGTTTAAGTCTTATTAGCAAATCTCTAAATCTGTCTCTATCTTCTGCAAGATCAATCGAGGAATATTGTGTTCCTAAAATAGGTAATTTGTTATCGTGCAAAAATTTAGCAAGTTTTATTGGGGTTTGTCCACCAAATTGAGCAATTACTCCCAGCAAAGAACCATTTGATTTCTCTTTTAAAATTATATTTTGTACATACTCCTCAACTAATGGTTCAAAATATAATCTATCACTAGTATCATAATCTGTAGATACTGTCTCTGGATTACAATTTACCATTATTGTTTCAAATCCTGCTTCTTTAAGAGAAAAACTTGCCTGACAGCAGCAATAGTCAAATTCAATTCCTTGTCCTATTCTATTAGGACCACCACCTAAAATTATAATTTTCTTTTTACTCGATGGATCAGATTCACATTCTGTTTTAATTGAAAAATTCCTTTGATATGTAGAATACATATATGGTGTAAAAGATTTAAATTCAGCTGCGCAAGTATCTACTTTTTTATAAACTGGAAATACTTTTAAAGCTGTTCTTTTAGATCTGATTATATTTTCTTTTATTTTTGTAAGGTTTGATAATTTTTTGTCAGAAAAACCAATTGATTTTATTCTATTAAACTCATGGTAAGATTTTGGAATACCCTTTTTTATTATATTATTTTCTTCATCTATAATTTCTTTAATTTGATTTAGGAACCAAGGATCAACCTTTGATAGTCTGTAAATTTTATCTAAAGATATTTTCTTTCTAAATGCGTCTGCTATTAAAAGTAATTTGTTTGGAATATTAATTTTTAATTGTTTTAAAATCTCACTCTTTGAATACCCAAATATATCATCTAGACCAGATAAGCCCGTTTCAAGAGAAACCAATGCTTTTTGAAAGGACTCTTTAAAATTTCTTCCAATCGCCATTGCTTCACCCACCGATCTCATTGAGGTGCCTAATAGTGCTTTAGTGTCTGCAAATTTTTCAAATGTAAATCTTGGTATTTTTGTCACCACATAATCAATTGTTGGCTCAAAAGAAGCTGGTGTTACTTTTGTTATCTCATTTTGAAGTTCATCTAACGTATATCCAACAGCCAATTTTGCAGCTACTTTTGCAATCGGGAACCCAGTTGCTTTTGAGGCAAGAGCAGATGACCTTGAGACTCTTGGATTCATTTCAATGATAACCATTCTTCCATCTTTAGGATTGATCGCAAACTGAACGTTCGATCCACCGGTTTCAACACCAATTTTTCTCAAACATGCTATAGAAGCATTTCTCATTACTTGATATTCTTTATCAGTAAGTGTCAATGCTGGTGCGATTGTAACAGAGTCACCTGTATGAATTCCCATTGGATCAACATTTTCAATAGAGCAAATGATTATGCAGTTATCATTTTTGTCTCTTACGACCTCCATCTCAAATTCTTTCCAACCATCTAAACACTCCTCAACTAGAACTTGGTTCTGTGGAGATTCGTGCATTCCTTCTTTTACAATTTTGAAAAAATCTTTTTTAGTTCTTGCTATACCCCCACCTAAACCTCCTAGTGTGAATGATGGTCTTATTATTGCAGGGAGACCGATTTTAGATAAACACTTTTTTGCATTACCAAAATTATTTAAAACTTCGGATTTAGGTAAATCGATACCTATGTCAGACATATTCTTTCTGAACTTCTTTCTATCCTCTGCATTTTCAATTGCCATTGAGTTTGCACCTATAAGTTCAATTTTATATTTTTTTAATAGACCACTCTTTTCTGCTTTAATCGCAAGGTTAAGGGCAGTCTGACCACCCATGGTTGGCAATATTGCTTGGGGCTTTTCTTTCTTAATAACTTCTTCTAGTATTTCTATAGAAATTGGCTCAATATAAGTTTTGTCAGCCACTTCTGGATCAGTCATTATTGTGGCTGGATTTGAATTTATTAAAACTACTTTAAAACCTTCATCTTTGAGAGCTTTACATGCTTGTGTACCTGAGTAATCAAATTCGCAGGCTTGACCTATTATAATTGGACCAGCTCCTATAACTAAAATTTTTTTAATGTCTTTTCTTTTTGGCATATTTTTTTACTTCTTTAATAAAATCACTAAAAAGGTAATGACTATCTTGTGGTCCAGGATTAGATTCTGGATGATATTGAACAGAAAAAACTGGTTTATTTTTTAATTTTATACCCTCTATACTATTGTCAAATAAGGATGTGTGAGTAACAATTATATTTTTATTTAAACTTTCTCTAACAACTTCAAAGCCATGGTTTTGACTTGTTATTTCCACTTTTTGTGAAAATTGATTTTTAACGGGATGATTTGCTCCTCTATGACCCAGTTTCATTTTTTTTGTCTTACCATTCAAAGATAAAGCTAATATTTGATGACCTAAACAAATACCAAATATTGGGATGTTTGATTTAATTAATTTTTTAATAATAGGAATTGCATATTTTCCTGTTGCCGCAGGATCCCCAGGACCGTTTGAAAGAAAAATTCCATGAGGCTTTAATCTTAATATTTTGTTTGCTGCTGTTTTACAATTAACTACTTTTACTTCACAATTATAATTAGAAAAATATCTTAAAATATTTTTTTTTATTCCATAATCAATTGCAATTATTTTAAAAAGTTTTTTTTTATTTTTTAAGTATCCATATTTTTTATTCCATGTTTTTAAACCTTTCCAAATATACGATTTTTGAGTTGTAACAACTTCGGCAAGATCCATTCCATTCAAACCAGGCCATTTTATAGAGGTTCTAATTAATTTATTTATATTAAATTTACCTGTTTTATTATTTGAAATTGTTCCTTTGGGAGCGCCTTTATCTCTAATATAATTAGTCAAACTTCTAGTATCTAAACCAGTAATTCCAACAATTTTATTTTTTTTTAGCCAATTATTTAAATCGAGCAGAGATCTATAATTTGATGGATTACTTATCTCTGAGTTAAAAATAACTCCTCTAGTCCAAATTTTTTCAGACTCTAGATCCTCATTATTAGTCCCAACATTGCCGATATGTGGAAAAGTAAAGTTTATAATTTGACCCGCATAAGATGGATCGGAAATAATTTCCTGGTAACCAGTTAACGATGTATTAAAACAAACTTCTCCAGTTACCTCACCTTGATAACCCAATCCTATTCCTCTAAAAATTGTCTTATTTTCAAGAACTAAAATAGCTGGAGTAAATTGAGATTTAATTGATAAATTTTTTTTACGTTTTAGATACAATTACAACTCTTAAGTTAAAGGTTAATATTATAAAACCTCTTTTTCCTCAACCTCTCTAATATATTTACGTAAAAAAACAATTTATCTTTTGAAGAAATTCATCTATCGAGTAAATTACTTATATGAGCTTAAGAGAAAAAATTGAATCAGATTATAAAAATGCTTTAAAATCTAAAGATAAAAATAAAATATCAACTTATAGGTTAATTTTATCCGGTATAAAAGACCTGGATATAAATAATAGGTCAGGACCAAATAAAAAAGATACAGACGACGAAGATATTAAAAAACTTTTAAAAAAAATGATTAAGCAAAGATCCGAATCTATAGAGGTTTATAAAAAAAATAATAGAAATGATCTCTTAGAAATTGAAGAGAATGAAGTGAATGTTTTATCCGAATATTTACCCAAACAAATGTCTGAGGAGGAGACAATAAGTATTTGCAAAAAAATTATTGAAAAAACAGGGGCTAACTCAATTAAAGAAATGGGTAAAGTTATGGGGAAATTAAAACAAAATTATTCTGATACCATAGATTTTTCAAAAGCTGGGGCTTTAATTAAAGATCTTCTTACCAATAAATGAAATATCCAAAAGAATACTTAGATGAAATAAAGACAAGGCTTAAAGTTTCAACTGTAGTCTCAAAATCAGTTAATTTAAAAAAAAGAGGAAAAGAATATGTAGGGCTTTCACCATTCAAAAATGAAAAAACTCCATCTTTCACAGTTAATGATGAGAAAGGATTTTATCATTGCTTCAGCACAAGTGAGCATGGCAATATATTTGATTTTATAATGAAAACTCAAAATCTTAAATTTGGTGAAGCCGTGAAAACCCTTGCTAACTTTGCAGGCATGCAACCATATACCTTTTCTAAACAAGATGAAGAGAGAGAAAAAAATTGGAAAGAATATAAAAGTATTTTTGCAAGATATGTTGAAAAATATCACGATGAACTTTTTAAAAATCCAAGCGCCGAATCAGCAAAGAATTATATGAAAAGCAGAAATTTAACAGCTGAGGAAGTTAAAAAATTTAAAATTGGTTTTGTCACAAATAATCAAAACACTTTTGAGGAATATTCAAAAAATTTTGACAAAAAAATTTTAAAAGAAACTGGATTATTTTATTTTGACGATAAAAAAAATAAATTTAAAGAGAGATTTAATGATCGGGTTATTTTTCCAATAAATAATATATCGGGAGATCCAATTGGATTAGGTGGCAGAACTATCAAATCCTCATCTTATCTTGCAAAATATATCAATTCACCAGAAACACCTTTTTTCAAAAAAGGCTCAAATTTATATAATTTAGATAGAGCTAGAAAACTTTCTAATAAAGAAGATTTTATTTATTTAGTTGAGGGATATATGGATGTTATTGGCTTAAGCAAAGCAGGAATTGAAAATTCAGTAGCAAATCTCGGGACAGCTTTAACGACAAAACAAATTTTAATTCTCAATCAATTTTTTGATCATATTATTATTTGTTTCGATGGAGATGAGAGCGGATATAAAGCAGCCTTAAGAGCAGCAGAAAGTTCTATAGTTGAACTTAAACCTGAAAAAAAAATATCATTTCTATTTCTACCTGAAAATGAAGATCCAGACAGTTATGCCAATAAATATGGTAAAGAACATTTTATAAATTACTCCAAAAATAACACTTTATTGATACATGATTTTATTTTTGAACATTATTTTAAACAGGTAGATGGAAACCCTTCATCTTATGCTATTTTTGAAAAAAAACTGAGATTAATTTCATCAAATATAAAAGATGAATTCATAAGAAAATATGTTTTAGAATTTTTTTTAGACAAAGTAAGTCAGCTTACACCCAATATTAACAATACTTACAAAAAAAGTTTTGTAAAAAAAGCAAAATCTCTTCAGTCAACACAAAATTATTATAATGAGACTAAAACTTTAAAGCCGGTCGAGTTGAAAGAGTTTTCTTTACTTTATATAATTTTAAAAAAACCAAACTTGATTAAAAAAAATTCTTATTTAATTAATGATGTAAAAATATTTACAAATGAGAATAATTTAATTTTTAAAGAATTAATCAATCAAACAAATAACTTTGAATCTTCTGACATCTCAAACTTAAAAATTGATGAAACGTTAATAAATAGAATTTATAAGTATGCATCTGTTAAGCATATTCTTGATAAAAATTTTGATGACGATCAAAAAATAATCGAAATTTTCAATGAAATAATTCGAGACCTGAAAAATTATGAATTAGAGTTAAGGATCGCAGACCTAGAATCGAAATTTTCAAAGGATCTAAGTGAAACAACTTTCAACGAGCTAAAAGAGTTGAAAAAACAGCAAAAAACTAACTAAATACTGAAAAAATCGCATAGATTTTTTCTAAATCTGCATTATATAGGTCTTCCTAACTATAAATTGTGGAACGGATAATTACTAAATCATTTGCTAGACTAATGGGTCGAGGGATCCATAGAGGCTTCATTACTCACGAAGAATTAAATAAATCTTTAGGAAAAAGAAATCTTTCCAATGAAAATTTAGAACAGGCTTTTATTCATATTTTAAATGAAAGCATCGTTTTAGTTGAAAAAAAATCAGATTATAAAGTTCTCAAAAAGAAAGACTCTTCCTCTAAAGAAGAGGGAAAAACAATTGAGAAAAGTGATGATCCTATAAGAATGTATCTTAGAGAGATGGGAGGTGTAGAACTCTTATCTAGAGAGGGTGAGATAGCAATAGCGAAGAGAATTGAAGCTGGAAAAGATGTAATGCTTAATGCGTTATCACAAAGTCCAATTACAGCTCAACAATTTTTTGAGTGGAACACAAAATTACAGAATGATGAAATCTTAGTTAGAGAAATTATAGATATAGATACTAATTATATGGAGGATGAAGACACAGGTCAGAGTGCAAAACAAAAAAAGTCTGATACAGACAATGAAGAAGGAGAGGAACAGAATACAAGTTCAAATGATGATGATGAATTCAACCCTACTTTGGCTGCTATGGAAACTGAAATTAAACCAAAAGTATTGCAAACTGTCCATAATTTAACCAAAGAATATAATAAGCTTATAAAATATCAAAAAGAAAAACTTGAGTGTGTTTTAAACTCACAAGCTTTTTCAACTTCGAAAGAAAAAAATTATAAAAAAATTGTTGATGATATTTTAGAGAATATAAAATCACTTCAATTATCACCGTCAGTTTTAGAAGAATTAGTTCAGAAACATTATTCAGAAAATAAAAAAATCATTTCCCTTGAAGGGAATCTTTTGAGACTTGCAATTGATGCTAAAATTAGCAGGGATGAATTTATAAAATTTTACATTGGGAACGAGATAAACCCAAATCTTAAAAGCTTCTTAGATACAAACGAAGTATGGAAAAAATTCTTCCAAAAAAATAAAGATGAATTTAAAAATATTAGAGAAAGACTTATTGAAATAAGCCACAAGCTTGGAATTTCTGTTACAGATTTTAAAAAATTAGTCAGTAGAGTACAAAAGGGTGAAAAAGAGTCAAGAATTGCCAAAAAAGAGATGGTTGAAGCTAACTTAAGATTAGTTATTTCAATTGCTAAGAAATATACCAATAGAGGTTTGCAGTTTTTAGACCTTATTCAAGAGGGAAATATAGGCTTGATGAAAGCAGTAGATAAATTTGAATATAGAAGAGGTTATAAGTTTTCAACCTATGCAACTTGGTGGATAAGACAAGCAATTACAAGATCAATTGCAGACCAAGCAAGAACAATAAGAATCCCAGTTCATATGATTGAAACAATAAATAAAATAGTAAGAACTCAGAGATTAATTTTAAGCGAATTTGGAAGAGAGGCAACTCCTGAAGAATTAGCCAAAAAGTTAAGAATGCCCTTAGAAAAAGTTAGAAAAGTTCTAAAAATTTCAAAAGAACCAGTATCATTAGAAAAACCAGTTGGGGACGAAGAGGATAGTAGTTTAGGAGACTTTATTGAAGACACAAAAGCACTGGCCCCATTAGAACAAGCAATTAAATCTAACCTAAGCGAAGCAACTACTAAAATTTTATCAACCTTGACACCGAGAGAAGAGAGAGTTTTAAGAATGAGATTTGGTGTTGGAATGAATACTGATCATACTTTGGAAGAGGTTGGATTGCAGTTTTCAGTCACAAGAGAAAGAATTAGACAGATTGAGGCAAAAGCACTAAGAAAGTTGAAACACCCGAGTAGATCTAAACAATTAAAAAGTTTTTTAGAAAGCTAATTGGGCCGTTAGCTCAATAGTAGAGTACTGCATTGACATTGCAGGGGTAGTTGGAGCGTAACCAACACGGCCCACCATTTTTCGCTATCTTGAATTGATAACTTTATAAAAATAGTATAATTAGTCTTTTCAATTAAAGGGCCTGTAGCTCAGTTGGTTAGAGCAGTACACTCATAATTTAAGTCTCAAAAAAATATCTCAAATAAGTATTGAAAATCAACCTCCATTAGAGAAAATTTTTTTCAATTAAAATTTACCAACTATTTACCAACGAAAACAATTATCCACACAAATTAAATGCTTTATATTTTGGAAATTTTTTTGTGAGATGTATAAGACTTTATGCTTTCAGTTAATGATTTTTTTTCAGGTTGTGGTGGTCTTTCACAAGGCTTTAAAGAAGCAGGATTTAAGATCCAAGTCGCTGTAGACAATCAAGAAGCATTTTTAAAAACTTTTTCACATAACTTTAAAGATTCTCAAACAAGAAATTTAGACTTAGGTGATAGCAATATTCTTAAAGATATTCCTAAGTCAGATATAGTTGTTGCTGGTCCTCCTTGCCAAGGATTTTCTCTTACTGGACCTAGAAATATTGATGATCCAAGAAATAAATTATATTTATCAGTTTTTGAAACTTTAAAATTAACAAATCCAAAAGCTTTTGTAGTTGAGAATGTAAGGGGTTTAAAAACCATGTGGGAAGGAAATGTTTTTAAGGAGATAATTAAAAAATTTGAAAGTGCAGGATATATAGTTACCGAAAGTTTATTAAATTCAGCTGATTATGGAGTTCCACAAATTAGACATAGAGTGTTTATTGTAGGTATAAAAAAAGAAATTAATAAAAAATTTGAATTTCCTAAACCAGAATTTGATAAAGATGATTATATCACATGTGGTGAGGCTATAGGTAATCTACCAAGTCTTGAGAATGGAGAATTAAAAAGTAATGATTATAACGAAAAACCAATAACAAACTATCAAAGGTATGTAATGGATAGTAATAAAATTTATAACCATGAAGCTACATTGCATAAGCAATTTGTAAAAGACACAATAGCTTTAGTCCCAGAAGGTGGTAATTATAAAGATCTACCAAAAGGAGTAGGTGATAGTAGAAAGTTTAATGAGGCTTGGACCAGATATCACAGTAAAAAACCCTCAAGAACAATAGATACAGGTCACAGAAATCATTTTCATTACAAATGGAATAGAGTGCCAACAATAAGAGAAAATGCTAGACTTCAATCTTTTAAAGATAGTTTTGAATTTTTAGGAACAAAAACTTCTCAAAATGTTCAGGTAGGAAATGCTGTGCCACCTTTATTAGCATTTAAAATTGCGAAAGAACTTAAGAAATTTCTTTAATGAGTATTAAATTTATAGATTTATTTTCAGGTTGTGGTGGTTTAACGGAGGCCTTTTTAAACAATAAAAAATTCTCTCCAATAAAAATTATTGATAATGATAAATTTTGCTACGACACTACAATTCATAGACTTAAAAAACTTAAGTTTAAAAATCCTGAAAAAATTGCGCAACTAAAGGATATTTCAAGCAATAAAACAATTAATGATTTCAAAAACATTAAGTCAGATATTGTGATTGGAGGGCCTCCATGTCAGGCTTATTCAGTTGCAGGCAGAATTAGAGATAAGCATGGTATGAAAAAAGATTATAGAAATTACCTTTTTGAGTCATTTCTCAAGATTATTAATTACAGCCAACCGAAGTTCTTTGTAATGGAGAATGTTCCAGGAATGCTGAGTGCAAAACCAGGAAATATCAAAGTTACAGTTAGAATTAAAAAAGAAACTGATAAAATCAAATATTATATCCCTGAAAATTTATCTGAATGTGTATTTGATTTATCTAAATACGGCGTACCTCAGAAAAGGAAAAGAGTGATTATATTTGGAGTAAGTAAAAAATTAAAAAACTTCAAATCAATATCAAAGAAATTTTACGAAACATTAAGATCCCAAGAACTAAAAAAAATAATTACTGTAAAACAAGCTATTGGAGATTTGGATAAATTTTATCCTTTAAACAAAATTATAAAGATTAAAGGAAGAAAATTATCCCACAAATCAAATTCAAATAAACCAGATCATTACCCAAGATTTCATAATGAGAGAGATATAAAGATTTTTAAACTTTTAGCTGAAGATATAGAGAAAAAGAAATTCAAGTATAAAACAGTAAAAGAATTACAAAAACTTTATACAAAAATTGTTGGAAAAAAATCTAATATTCATAAATATTATGTGCTTAGAAAAGACGAGCCTAGTAATCTTATACCTTCACATTTATATAAAGATGGCTTGAGACATATTCATTACGATTCTAAACAAGCACGATCAATTACGGTAAGAGAAGCAGCAAGGCTTCAATCTTTTCCCGACAATTTTAAATTTGTTGGACCAATGACTGAACAATATAAAATGATTGGTAATGCAGTTCCGCCTAAATTTTCTGATTATTTATCTAAAGTGATTTTAAAATTATCTCTTAAATATTGAGATAGTCCAATTGGCTTATCTACGCCTAATGGTTTTAATCTTCCAAAAACGAATTTTCTATGGACTTCTAAATATCTTTGATCTGGCTGATATATCTCATCTTCAGGTATAAATATTTTTTTTCCGTGGTATTTACCTATAGGCTTATCTTTTAGAGTTTCATGGACTAATATTTTGTAATCATTATCAATAGTAAACTGACCTATATCAAACGCCCAATGAAGATCTAAACTTAGCAATATTCCGTTACTTGGTCTAAGAGGTCCGAACCATGAGTCTGGCCACAAATGTGCAGCCTGCACATTCATGTAAGATTTTTCATTATTCTCATTATCTACGGTGAGATCTATTTTATCTCCTAAGACACAACACTTAAAATTGTAAGCTATTCTAACATATTCCTTAAATTCATTTTGTGTATTACAGATCGTCTCAGGATTTTTGTATTTGATTTTGGCCTTTTTTGAAAAAACAAAATTTTCAAGTTCTATATCGGATGTATTTATAAAGTTAAGTTCCTCGAAAGTTCCATGATATGTTCTGCGATTTTTAATTACCCTATGCTCTTTTGAAGTAAGTTTTTCTAATTCATTATACTCAGAATTTAATGGAGAAAATCGAAAAATTTTATAATAATTATCTATCTCCTCATTTGATTTAATTTGATATCTAAAAAAAACAGCATAATCACCTGGCCTGAAATGATCATGAGAGGGAAAGGAATCTTTATTTAAATAAAATCTTAAATCTGATCCTAAGTGTTTACTTTGATTGAATTTTTTACCCTTGTGCCAATTAAAATAACAATAAGTTACTTTTCTAGATGTATCGTCAATTACTCCAATTAATCTGGATCTATCATCTACATCTAGATCAAATGGAGGAAAAAAATCTCTAAATTTTTTTGAGAAGAGTATGTATCTCCCTCTTTGCTTACCGCCTTTTCCTTCAGTATAGCTTAATTCTTGATGGCCAAGTTTCCTTACATAGAAATTCATTTTACAATATTAATTATCAAAGATCTTCATTATGCCAGGTAAAAAGATCCGCTTCAAAAGGAAAATCAAAAAAATAGGAAAGTATAGGATAAGAGCACATTAAACGGTAAAGTTAAGTGGTTTAAAAAAAATTAAAATAGAATTGAAAAAATTAAATTTAAGTTTATATTAGTCAAAGGTAATTAGTGATTATGTATACAGGTTATATATATACTTTCATTCAGCTACCTCTTAACCACTGAGTATATATACAACCTGTATAATAAATTATATCGCATACCTACCAACGCTGATCACGACTTTTTAGTGTAGGTGACAAATCTTAGCTATTAGCTAACGTTGGGTTCGGAATAGATATGATTCTCACTTAAGTTTACCTTAATTAATAACGTTTAAGAATTTAAATGCTATCGTTTATGCGTTTGGTTCAGAAAGAGGTAAAATGAGTAAAAAACTCAAACAATCAAATGACAATCAAAGTCATGACAATTTAATACAATTACTATCCATTCAAACTCCTGATGAAAGGCAGAAGCTCTTACAAAATATAGATGGCATACTTTGTAATATATTGGATCTTGAGCCAAATGACCTGCCTTGGTTAAATCCTAATAAACATGAGGAGAAATGGGAAAAATTGATGAAAAACTTAAGATTAATAATAGGAAAAATTGAATACGAAAGTATGCAAAAAGAAAGGACGGTTCATTAATGAAAAATTTTTTAAGGAATAAAATGAAAGATAGGCTGTCCTACTGCAAAGATTGGAAAAATTCAGTTGATTTATATATTGCAAATAAACAAATAACTAAAAAAGCAGATAAAGAATATTATAAGTCAAAACCTATACTTAAATTAGTTTTAGATATTTATTTTTTGCCTTACAATTTACTCAGATTATTTAGGTATTTAAGAATGGTTCATGAGTACAAAAAAAATCAGGTCGAAATAAAAGTACTATCTAAAGAACTAGGAGACTATGAAGATTTTAAATAATAAAATTTTTACGTCACCAAGTGATTTAAATAACTTTGTTAGCTGCAAGTATCTCATTAAAAATGAAATCAAATTTTTAAATAAGGAAATTCAAAGAAATCAGGAAAGTATAGACAAAAAGCTTTGGAAAGAATTTGGTCTTAAGCATGAAAACAAACATTTCAAATTACTTAAGGAAGAATACAAAAATGTCATATCGATTAAGCAGGATTTGAAAGAAGAAGAAAGATTCAAACAAACTGTGAAGGCAATTAAGGAAGGATTTGATTTAATTTATCATGCCTATTTTATTGATGATAACTTTAGAGGGGAAGCGGACTTTCTTATAAAAAACGATACCAAATCAAACATAGGTAATTTTAGTTACGAGGTATACGATACAAAAGTTAGTAGAAAGCCAAGACCTAGACATATTTATCAGATAACAGCCTACTCTTCTATGCTCAGCAAAATACAAGGAATTCTTCCCGAGGCAATGTATTTAATTGATGGTTCAGATATAATCCATAAATATAAAACCAAAGAATTTTTAGATTTTTATTTGTTTACAAAAAACAATTTTGAAATTTATTTAAAAAACATTTCTAAAGAAAATATTTATCCTGAAAAAAATTCTAATTGTGCAGTATGTGATTATACAGAAGTATGTGAAAATATTTGGGAGAGGGATAATTATATTAACCAAGTTGCAAAAATTAACAAATCTCAAATCGAAAAATTAAAAAAAGTTGGAATAACTACAGTTAAACAGCTAGCAGAAGCAAATATAGATAAATTAAAAGTTAAAATCAATAAACAGGCTTTAAAGGATAGAATTTCACAAGCTCAACTCCAAGAGGAGAAAAGAGAAACAGGTCAAAGCAAATACATTATTTTGGACTCTGATAAAGGAAAAGGATTTTATAAGTTACCTGAACCAGATGACGGTGATCTATTTTTTGATATTGAAGGTTTTCCTCAGGAAGATGGACGCGGGTTCGAATATCTACATGGTATTTATTTTAAAAATAAAAATGATTATGAGTTTAAATTCTTCTGGGCAAAAGATTTTAAAAAGAAATATGAAAAAGAAAACTTTGTTGAATTAATAGAATTTCTCAAGAATCATTTTAAAAAGTATCCAAAAGCCCATCTTTATCACTACAACTCTTATGAAAAACGTTCATTAAGACAACTCGCAAGTCTTTATTCATCTGATTTTCCAGAGGGAAGTAATTTTGTGGACACGCTTCTGAGAGCAGAGAAGTTTGTAGATCTATTTTTAATAATTAATCAATGCGCAAGAACCTCAGAAAAAGATATGTCTCTTAAATCTATTGAAGGAGTTTTATATAATTTTCAAAGAAAAGGAGATGTTAAAAAAGCTGAAGACAGTGTAAAACTTTATGATTACTGGTTAACTTCTAAAAATGAAGACACAAAGAAAGATATAATTGAGTACAATAAAGAAGACTGTGTATCAACTTATCAATTAAGAGAGTTTTTAATTAAAAATAAACCAGATACAATTGAATGGTACTCTATTACTCCAGAGGATGAGAAAAAATCATACGATAAAAAACCTTGGGAGGAGGCTGAAGTAGAATTACTCGAAGCACTAGATAAAAAAGAAATAGCAAAAAATCCTTTAACTCAAACAATTAGGAATCTTGTTGGCTTTCATAGAAGAGAGCAGAAACCGGAATGGTGGGAAATGTTTGATAGAATGGAAAAAACACATGATGAGTTAGAAGAAGATGCTGAGTGCATTGGACAATGCATTCTTCAATCTCCTAAGCCTGAAAAAGTAGATAAAAGTTTTATTTTTACATACCAGTTTAACGATCAAGATTATAAACTAAAAAAAGATTCGAGCGTCTATGATGCTCATATGAATACCTCAATTGGAAAAATTGAAGAAATAATTGAGCAATCACCTAATAAGAATATTGTCAAAATTAAGCTTTCAGAAAAAAAATATAATTCTATGGGTGAAATGCCAAGTGTAGTCTCACTTTCTAGAAGGGGAGCCCCTAATATTGCAGTGCTCGAGCAAGCTTTAAATCGATTTGTTGAAGATTACATAAACAAAAAAGGTTCAAACTATAAATCTATAATTGACCTACTGAACAGAGGAAACCCTGATCTAAAAGATATTAAATCTGGAGATCCATTAATTAATGAAAGTGAAAATATTACTAGTGAGTCTGTAAAAATAATTAAACAAATGAAAAATACTTGTTTAAGTATTCAAGGACCTCCGGGAACAGGTAAAACTTATAACAGCGCTAAGATAATCATAGAGCTGATGAAAGATGGAAAAAAAGTTGGTGTCTCTAGTAACTCACATGAAGCAATAAAAAATCTTTTATTTGAAATTGAAAGGCAGGCAAAAGCTGAAAGCTTTAAATTCAAAGGAATTAAAAAGAGTAGTAATACCAATTTATTTGAAGGAGAATTCATCATCGATGTAATTAAAGATAAGTTAATAGATATAAAAGATTTTTCTTTATTTGCTGGGACAGCTTGGTTTTTTTCAAATATGAGAATGGATCAAACTTTAGATTATCTTTTTATAGATGAGGCTGGACAAGTTTCTTTGGCAAATACAATCTCTATGGCTACTAGTGCTAAAAATTTAGTGCTTATTGGTGACCAGATGCAGCTATCCCAACCAATTAGAGGAACGCATGAGGGATATGCCAAACTAAGTGCGCTTGATTATATTTTGGAAAATAGAGATACAATTCCACCAGAACAAGGGATATTTTTAAGAGAAACAAGACGATTAAATAAACAAATATGCAAATATATATCTGATAGCTTTTATGACTCTAGGCTAATTCCTCATAAAATTACAGAAAGTAGATCAGTAAATCTAGGTCTTAAAAATATTGAGGATGAAGGAATATTTTTTATCCCGACTGATCACTTTGGAAACTCTCAAAGGTCAGATGAGGAAGCTGAGATTGTGCATAATTATTACTCAAAAATAATAAAAAAAGATTTTGAAGATGAGAATGGAAAAGGAAAAATTGATATTGAAAATATTATGGTTGTTGCACCTTTTAATGTTCAAACAAATAATATTAAACAAAAATTATTAAAAAAACATTCTGAGGATACAAGAATTGGTACGATAGATTTATTTCAAGGGCAAGAAGCAAAAGTAGTCTTTATATCAATGACTAGTTCGGATGCAGAAAATCTTCCAAGACACAAAGATTTTTTCTTTAATAGAAATAGGCTTAATGTTGCAATCTCCAGAGCTCAAAATGTTGCTATCATTCTTTTCAATCCTAATCTTTTATTAGCATCTGCCAACAGTATACATGAAATGAGGTTAATGAATAACTTTTGTAAGCTTCTTATGTTTGAGGTTAAGAAATGAAAAAGTTTTTTTTAATAGTATTGCTATCTATATTCACGATTAATTTCTCTTATGCGGATAGCCATTGTAATATCGAAAGAAAGGAATGGATATCGTATCTTAAAAAAGAGTTAGCAAAAGATATTCAAGATGTAATCTATTCAAAAAATGAATGCTATATCAATGTGGTGGCTTATGAGGGCAAGACAATGGAAGAACATCGTTTTATTAATTCTGCAAAAAATAGAGAGAATTTTATTAATCCAAATTTTGAAAATAGTTTTAACGAATTATTTGGAGATCTTTTTAAAGAAATAGAAACACCACCAATAAATTGGGTTCCAAAAAATTTTAGAGATGAAAAAAAATTATAACAGAAATCCTAAAGGTTTGAACCAATGGGTGCTGAGAAGTAATGAAGAAATTCAAAAGATAATTGATAAACATCCTACATGGACTAAGAAAGATTTTCGTGGTGAGGGTAAATTAAATCCAAAAAAACAAAATGCTTTGTTAAGTAGAAAAGAAACAGAAAGAACAGGGTTAAAGTTCGGTCATTATGGAAAAAGGAAAATATCTATTAAAGAAATTTATAAACACTCAACGGGAGAAAGTATTAAAGAATTTGAGAATAAACAAATAGATGAAGATACTTTTAGAAATAGAGCTAGAACTAAAAAACAACGAGATCTGAGTACTAATTAATGAAATTTAGAGAATTTTTAGACACTCAACTTAAGAAAGGAAATACAAGTTGGGAAAGTAGAAGTGAAATTATTCGTGCATCTGGAAGCCCCCAAAGCGGCCATACAGTAAAAGTTTTAAAAGAGTATGGGGATAAATTTCAGTTTGGATCAGTCACCGAGATTAAAAATAAAGAAATTAAAAAGTACTTTGCAAAACAACCTAAGGATAGCTTTATAAGCGTGGAAGGTGCAGCTAAACAAATACAGAAAGAATTGCCTAAAGGAATTATAATTGGTGAAACTATAATCTACAGTCGCTTAGAGGATCCAAGTTTTAATGTTAATAATTTAAAACCCCAAACACTTGATAATCAGGTATCTAAAACAGCTCCATATGATGTTAAAATTTCCAAAGAATTTAGAAAAAAATTAAAACAACTAAGGGAGCCTGGTGTTTATTTATATATTGAGGTTACACAGAGAGGTGGAAATACTCTAAGACTTAAAACCGGGGGAGAATTATTTAAAACTTCTGATAGCTCCTATCCTCCAAACGATGATAGTTTAAAGTTAATAAAAAAAGTCATAGAAGAAAATAGAAAGTAGAGTGTAAAAATTAGTAATTTATTATGAAAAAACTTAGAGATCCATATCCAATAACAGATGTTTATTTATTGGAAATGAATGCTGTTGATGCAGCAACTGTTACAGTTGGTGATTTATGTGAAAGATTAAGTAATGATTTCGACACAGGTATAGACTCCCCTAGCGTCAAAGAGGTTACTGAACACTTCAAAAATATTGATGCATCAAAGTATAACTCTATTTCATATGGTAATGGAGCTGATGGAGGATACTCCGTATACGTAGGCGTAGACTCTAAAAATAGAGTAAAAAAAATATTTGCCGAAGCCACAGTATCAGAATATCGAGATCATCCTGAAGACAGACAAAGTTATTGCTCCTTTTGGTGGGATAAAGAAGATTTTAATGATCAGTTTTTTAACAAAGTTCCTGAAAATAGAATTAAATTATTTGATTTAAATTCAAAATCTGGTCTTATTGCTGTTGGTGACCATGCAGGGCCATTAAGATCTTTGTTAGGACGGAACGATGATGGTTTTGATATCGATAGCAACTCAGAACTAAAAGAGCACATTGATTTAAATTATTTTAAAAAAAATGGAATTTTTCAAAATACAACACCAATACTTATAGTTAAATTCTCATATGGACTTATCACAAAGGCTCAGCCCTCAAGCTTTGGTTCTTCAGTTATACACAAAAAATTAGAACCTCATCAGGAACCTATAAATTATACGTTTACTGAATTTTTTAGTAATTTATTGGATGAGGGTTGTTACCCAACTAAATATATTTTTGAAGACTATTTATTAAAGATAAATACTGATGAGTACAATGAAGATGCAAATATGTACTCAAATTTCAATTATATTATCAACAAAAACGTAAAATTATCTGGTGAGTATATCTCTAATAGACTTCCAAAAGCTATACAAATACTAAAAAAACAAACTAAAATTTTGTTTAAAGAAAATTTTAAAAAAGCTTTTGAAATAAGAAAAAAACTATTTGAAGATTTCATTATAGGAATAATTAAAGATATTGAACCTCAAGAATTAGATTTACCCACGTTTGGTAAAAAAAAGCAAAAAAAGAAGCTTAGTGAAAAAAAACTTGAAATATCTCATACAGAGGGTGTAGCCGAATTATTTGATGGATATAATTTTAGAGAGGATATTAGTTTTTCACTTTCCAGAATTATTTTTCCAGTAAACAAAGGTCAGTATCCAGTTTATTTACATTGTTATAAAGACAAAGAGTTTGATGACGGGGAAGGGGGAGAATTTGCATATGTAAAAATTGTGGTTGAAGGCATTAAGGGTTGTTATTTAAATAAAAGCAAAAAAGGTAAATTAATAGTAAATAAGGTAAATAAGGAAAGTCCATATTTAAGAAATGCGATTAAAAAAAAGCTTAAATATGCTCAGGTAGATAAAATTGATTTAAGAGATTCAAAAAGTTTAAACGAAATTGAAAAACTAAAAGATATTGAGCATTTAGTATTGGCAAATATGAATTATATAAAAGATTGGTCACCTTTATCAAAATTAAAGAAATTGAAACATTTACATTTGGATACCTGTATCATTGATTGGAATACAGCTAGCTCTTTTTTTAAAGCAATATACAAACTCCCAAATTTAGAAAAATTATCAACGGATATTCACACTTGGTTGAGAGAACCATTTGGTGAATTTCCTAAAAATATTTATCCAAAAAAGCTTAAGGATTTTGAGGTGATTGTACCTAAAGATTTAAAAAATGAAAAACCAACAGATGAATATTCAGATCACAAAGGATATGCTGCTAATGATCATGAGCAGTATTATATGGCACGAATATTACAAGTACACAATTTACCAAACTTTGGAAAAATTAAATCATTAGAAAAACTCAGATATTATAACTATTTTTCAGTAGATCACAAAGAGGGGAATGCAATTAACATTCTTTGTTCAGAGTACTTAGATTTAAGCAGTTTAAAAAACCTAAATAATCTTAAAGATGTTTGGATTTATGGTTATGATTTTAAGAAAAGTAACGAACTTAGAAATACAAAATTTATAGATGCAGCAAAAAAAATTTTAAAATATCGAAAAGTAAAAATTAATGGAATTTCTGAAAAAACTTTTAAAAGTTTATAAAAATTTTTTACCAACGGACTTACCAACGAATGCAAATTTTATGTCTAAAATTCTAGAAAAGTACAATCTATGATTTGTAAAGTAAACTTGTATGAATTTTAAAATTGTTGTATTACCTTATTTAATTTCAAGGGCCTGTAGCTCAGTTGGTTAGAGCAGTACACTCATAATGTATTGGTCCCAGGTTCGAGTCCTGGCGGGCCCACCAAATAAGTTAACTATATTTAAATCTAAATATATTTATGCTTCTTAAACAAAATAATTCTAAAAAAAAAATTTGTATATTAGAAAAAATATGGACAATTCTGATTTGAACTATACTAAATTATTCTATAATACAAAATTAAACTTAAATGTTAGAGTAAGATTATGCATTAAATACTTAATTTTTAGTTTCAAAGTCTTTCGCATAAATAACAAATATTTAGTATTCAAAGATTTATTCAAAGTTTTTTACATTTAATAAGCCGTGTCTATTGTGTCGAAAAAAAATTATTCTTTTTTAGAAATTTAAAAGCCTCTTTAGCAAAGATTTCTGTCATTTGTTCTCCAGGATGACGATCTCCTGGATTTGCCCACAAAAGGCGATAAGGTATATGAGATGTTTTTCTAACTACCTCAGGATAAGTATTAATAAAATCTATCTTATGTTTTTCAAGAATGGGTATAATTTTTGAGTTTACAAACTTAAAATGTTTATCATAATTGCTTGGTGTCAGAATGAATACAAATGGAACTTTATTTTTTTCTAAATAAATTTTAAAATCAATAATTAATTTTTCGTATAACTCTAAATTTTCTTTTGTGTACAATCTTTTAATATGGTCTTCACAATTAGCTATATAATTAAGTCTAACTAAATGTTGGTCAATAAATAATACTGTATAAAATTTGCTTGCTCTTTTCCAAAAATTACTAATTTGAAAAGCTTTAGATTTACATTTTGGAAATTTCATCAACTCTTCTGGATCGTTATCAACAAAACCAATTATTAAAAAATCAGGTTTGTATTGAAGCCCATGTTTCTTAAAAAAAAAGAACTGATCTTTAGAACTCCATCCCCCAACCCCCCAAGCAAGTGTCTCTACAGAATGCTCCACATTTATCAATTTATTTAGTTTATGGGGCCAAGATTGCTTATATGGAAGTCCCTCTCCAAAAACAAATGAATCACCGAGAACAATAATTCTTTTTTTAGTACTTTTTTGTTTCTTAGGAATGTCATCATTAAAAAAAAAATAACCATTTTTTTCATTATTTTTTGCTCTTTTATAAAGTTCATTCTCTATTGAATGACGTATTTTAAGTGAATCTGGTGATACCCAAATTGTAGAGTATCGCTCAAAATAACCAGACCTTAGCAATATCTCAAGAAAAAAAAATACAAATAGAAAGCTAGAAATTGTCAGTATTACTGATGATAAAATTTTTCTCAAAATATATAATTATTACTTTCAATATTTATATAATTTAATTAAATTCTTTTTTTATTTTACGCAACCATTAAGTAAAATAATATATTTGATAGTGTTTGTATTTTTCGGCTTTAATTTAAAATTCAATTTTTAAAATATAAATTATTAAAATATCTAATTTTATGGATTTGAAATCGTTAACTAACTAGTACGCTCTCAATCCTTTAAATAAAGATGATATTTACATCTAATTTATAATCATAACTTTAATAAGATTTTGTAAAAAATCCCTCTAATTTAATTATCCAAGTTTTGACCACCTTCTCCAAAAATATATGTGATACAACTTTAGGTTTAAAAAATCTGTCTTTGATAATTTTTTTTAAATTTATTATCTTAAAAATAATTATGAACATAAAAATTAAGGTGTTTCCTAAATATGCTTATCTAGCATCTTCAAGTATTGCATTTCTTTTTTTTTGCAACTTTGCATACAAAGCTACAATTGCTTATTTAATTCATAAAGAACTTTTTGGAGATGGAATTGATGTATTAGTATCCCTAAGAGCGGCACTTGCTGGAATAATGTTTTTATTAATTATTCTTTTTTTTCAGTTTATAAAAATAAAAGATCTCCAAAGTCAGCGGACAATATTGAGAGGAATATTTATTGGATGGTCAAGTTTATTTATTATATTAGTAATTTTGAATTCGAACTTAATTCACTTTATTGTTTTGAGTGGAGTAGCTGCTTTAATAAACCTAATATCGTTGTTTAGCCTTGAAGATTTAATTAAAGATGAGAGAAATACTCTAACAGATAAAGAAATATATCTATTACAAAAGCTTGCAAATAAAAAATAATTATTTGATTATAAATTCCTCTAAAACCTTAAATAAAGAATTAATATCTCCATTATTATTTTGAATTACTGAATTAAATTCTTCTTTTTGAGTTCTTGCCAAACTTAGTCCCTCTACCATTAAATCCCTGATTAAAGGTTTTTCTGGATTTTTTGTATAAATTCTCCAATCAATTTTTACTTCTGGCCTTCCTTTGCTTGCCTCAAGTATACTATTTACTATTGTATATTTATCACTTACTTTTTTTTCTGAGACTACATTTATTTTTGGATCAGTATAATCTACCAATCGACTTGAGAAACTCTTTAGAAAGTAGCTTTTAAATAATTTTTGATATTTTGACTTTTCTTCCTCTGAAATTGTCTTTCTATACTTGCCAAGTGTGTACATACCTATTCCATTAATATCTACGCTTTTTTCTGCAATATCGTTTAGTTTTATTATTTTAGATTCAACTGGATCATCACTAGATAATATCATTGAAGCTTGATCAACAATTTCCTTAATTAAATCACTCGGATTTTTGGCATATGTGGGCTTTGATATAATCAAACAAATTAAGATTATAAATATTATTCTAAGAGAATTCATTTAATTTTACTGGGCGTCAACTTCTTCCCAATCATCATCACTCAATGTTTCAGTAATTTCATCAAGATTTTGTATTTTTTTTCGTCTATCTTGTAAGTATAAACTTCTTACAGAGGAATAAAGATCTAATGAAGTTCTCTCTAAACTATCAAAAGACTCTAAATTTTTGGCTCTAAAGTCAACACCACTCATAACTCTGCTTAAATAATAATCTGCTTCATTAAAATATTGAGTATCATTAGCTATTGTAACGTTGTACCACGCATCACCTCCCATTATGTTAGCAACCGAACCTAATGAGTCTCTTACAGTTGTCGGACCCAATACCGGCAAAACAAAATAACATCCTTCACCTACACCCCATGTGCCAAGAGTTTGACCATAATCTTCTTTTTCTCTTTTTTCTAAACCGTAGTAGGATGCAACATCAAACAAACCACCAATTCCTAATGTCGTATTAATAACAAACCTTAATGTATTAACTCCTGCATCTTTAATTTGACCTTGCAAAATATTATTTGGAATTGTTACTACATTTCCTAAATTGCCTAGAGCATTGCTTGCTCCAGATCTTACAGGCTGAGGGAGCTTCCTATATCCAGTTGCCAACGGTTTAAAAATTACTTTGTCTAAACCTTGGTTGAATGCAAAAATTCCACGATTAACTTTTTCGAAACAATCATTAATTTCTCCAGAACTAGATTTATTTTCTATTTCAAGACTTCCATCAGAACCAGCATTAGCAATTGAAAACAACATATTACTCACAAATATTAATATTATGATTTTAAAGTGCTTTCTCATAAAACGATTTATATTATAACTTCAAATTATATAAAGATTAAATTGTTTAAATTTATGCCAAATATTGTTGAAAAAATGACTATAAACTATTCTCCAAACTTTGATTTAAAGAGAAGAAAAAAATCAAAAATTAAATATTTAATATTTCATTACACTGGAATGAGGAGGGATAAATTTGCAATTGAAAGACTAACTGACATAAACTCAAAGGTGAGCTGTCATTATTATATCGATCAAAAAGGTCGAATTATTCAAATGGTGCCAGATTTATACGTTGCTTGGCATGCGGGTAAATCATTTTGGAAAAACGACAAAAAGTTAAATAAAAGTTCTATTGGTATAGAAATTTCAAATCCAGGCCACGATTATAAGTACAAAAAATTTAGTAAAAAACAAATTGAAAGCTTAATTAAATTATCGAAAAAATTAATTAAAGATTATTCAATAAAAAATAAAAATATTCTAGGACATTCTGATGTAGCTCCATTGAGAAAAAAAGATCCAGGTGAATATTTTCCTTGGCATTTTTTATATAAAAAAAATATTGGTGTTTGGCACAAATATAAAAAAAATAAAGAAGATCAATTTAAGATAATAAAATCTAAAATATTGGAAAAAAATTTTTTTTCAAATTTGAAAAAATTTGGATATTCAATTTTATTTGAAAATTATTCAGAAAAAAAAAAATTGATAAAAGTATTTCAAATGAGGTTTAGACCTGAAAGGGTAAGTGGTATTTTAGATCTTGAAACTTTTAATATATCAAAAACCCTTAAATAGCTTATATTTAAAATTATTGAAAAATTTATAAAAATTCATATTTTCCAGTTGCCAGATAAATGACTTATCACTTTAAAAAATTAAAGAGGAAAGTCCGGGCTCTACAAAGACACAGTGCCAGTTAACGACTGGCGGGGGAGACCTTAGGGATAGTGCCACAGAAAATAAACCGCCTTATCAAGGCAAGGGTGAAAAGGTGTGGTAAGAGCACACCGGCTAAGTTGGTAACAGCTAGCGCATGGAAAACCCCACTGAGAGCAAGACTGAGTAGAGATGACATTGTTAGAAATAACTAAAAGTAGTCTTTGGCTAGTCATCAGGGTTAGTTGCTTGAGCTTTAAAGTGATTTAAAGCCTAGATAAATGATAAGTTTAAACGACAGAACCCGGCTTATAGTTTATCTGGCATTAAAAATTTAATCAAAAAATAAAGCTTATTAAAGACTTGTAAGTAGAATTTCCGCGCAGGATTTTCTATTGAAAATAGTAGTAAAAACCCATAATATCCCATATATTCCCAAATATGGAATTATTAAAATTATATAAAAATGTTTCTTTCTACTTACGAAAACAAAATAGACAAAAAAGGGAGGGTTTCTGTGCCTGCTCCCTTTAGATCATATTTGTCAAATCTTGGGTATAATGGAATAGTTTGTTTCCCATCTTTTAATCACTCATCGATCGAAGCTTGGCCACAAGATAGAATAGAAAAAATATCAAATGCAATAGATTCTTTAGATCCATTTGAAGAAAAAAAGGATTATTTTGCAACATCAATTTTATCAGAAAGTATAAATCTACAATTTGATAGTGAGGGTCGTATTGCACTAACAAAAAAATTATTAAAATATTCGAAAATTAGAAACAGCATACTTTTCGTTGGTCAGGGAAAAACATTTCAAATATGGGAACCAACTTCTTTTGAAAAATTTAGGGTCAATGCTAGAAAAAAATCAAACATAAATAGAAACAGCCTTAAATGGGAAAAAAAACTTAATAACTAAAAGGGGGATAAATGACAATAAATTTTAAAACACCAGACATTAAAGAGCTAAAACCAAGAATATTAGTTCTTGGAGTTGGAGGAGCTGGAGGAAATGCAATTAACGGGATGATTGAATCTGGTCTCCAAGGTGTTGAATTTATTGCTGTTAATACAGATGCACAGGATTTAAGACTAAGTAAAGCTCAAGCAAAAATACAAATGGGTTTAAACCTTACAAAAGGTTTAGGGGCAGGCGCAAAGTTAGATATAGGTGAAGCATCAGCTGATGAGTCCTTAAATGAAATCATAAATGTATTGCAAGGTTCAAACATGGTTTTCATAACTGCAGGAATGGGTGGTGGTACTGGAACTGGAGCCGCACATGTAATTGCAAGAGCTGCAAAAGAATTGAACATTTTAACGGTAGGTGTAGTTACTCTTCCATTTTTATATGAAGGTCCATCAAGAATGAGAAAAGCTCAACAAGGATTAGAGGAGCTAAGAAAACATGTTGATACAATAATTGTAGTTCCAAACCAAAACTTGTTTAAAATTGCAAGCGAGCAAACTACTTTCGAAGAGTCTTTTGAATTATCGAATGATGTTTTGTTACATGGGGTTCAAAGTATTACAGATTTAATGGTCAGACCGGGTTTAATAAATTTAGACTTTGCAGATGTTGAGACAGTTATGAGTTCAATGGGTAAAGCAATGATGGGTACTGGTCAAGCAGAAGGCGAAGGTAGAGCAGTAAAAGCTGCTGAAATGGCAATTAATAATCCCCTAATTGATGATTACACACTAAAAGGTGCAAAAGGCTTGCTTGTTAACATAACCGGAGGAAAAGATTTAAAACTGTTTGAAGTAGACGAAGCTGTAAACAAAGTAAGAGCTGAAGTTGATCCAGAGGCGGAACTTATTATTGGAGCGATTACAGATGAAAATTTAGATGGACTAATGAGAGTATCAATTGTTGCAACATCACTTGATGGTCAACAACCAGAACCGAAATCAGTTATCAACATGGTACACAGAATACAAAATAGAAATCCTGGTTATACAGATTTTTCTAATACAGGTTCATCTCAATCGTTTACATTTTCAAATCCAACTAATTCAATAATAACTAATGGAGCGAATGCACTTAAAATTGAAGAAGAGATAAAAAGTGAAAATTTAGATGTTAGTTCAAATGAGTTGGATACTTATCAAGATAATTCAAGTGAAAAAGAGACTTTTCAAAGTCAAGAAGTAAAAAACAGCTCAAATACAGTGGAAAATGATTTTTCATCAAATGGTCTTGAGAATTTTAAATTTAATGAGGAAAAAACTCCTGAACTTTTTAACTCAGATAGTGAGGCGATGAATGAAGAAAGTTCAATAAAATCAGAAGAAGATCAAATTTCTGAAGAAGATGATCTAGAAATACCAGCATTTTTGAGAAGACAAAAAAATTAATGTTCTTCAAAAAAATAAATGAATGCCACCATAAATCTGGAAAAAAATCATTTTCCAGTTCTGCTAAATGAATTAATTAGCATTATTTCCCCTCTTTATGGTGGCACATTTATAGATTGCACCTTAGGTCAAGGTGGATATTCAAAAGAAATATTAAAAGCAAAATCAAATAAAGTAATTGCTCTGGATAGAGATCCAGACGTTTTGCAGATTGCCAAAAAAATAGAAAAACAAAATAAAAATCGATTTAATTTTTTTAATAGTAAATTTTCTGAAATCGATAAATTAAATATTAAAGATAATGATCTTAAAGCTGTGATATTTGATTTAGGTTACTCCTTAAATCAGATTTTAGATTTTAAAAAAGGATTATCGTTTCAAAGCACTGGAAAATTAGATATGAGATTGGGTTTAAATCAGTTTTCATGTGATGATGTAATTTCAAATATCTCTGAAAAGAGTTTAAATAAAATTTTTAAAATATTTGGTGAGGAAAAAAACTCAAAATTAATTGCAAGAAGAATAATTCAAAATAGAAATAAAAATAAACTTAAGACTGAAGATTTAGTCAATATTGTTGCTGAAATTAAAAAGTATAAGTTTTTTAAAACAAATCCATCAACAAAAATTTTTCAAGCTTTACGAATTTATATTAATAAAGAGATAAGTGAATTGATTAATGGATTAATATATTCATTCAAGATTCTACCAGTTGGAGGTATGATTGTTGTAGTAACTTTCCACTCAATAGAAGATAAAATTGTAAAATTTTTTTTTAAAAATTATTCTGACAAAAAGAATTCCTCACGATATACACCAAATGTAATAAAAAATAATTGTTTAAAATTGAGAAATAAAAAACCAATTGTTCCAAGTAACCACGAAATCAAGATTAATCCTGCATCAAGATCAGCAAAACTTAGATATGCTATTAAAACTGATGAAAATGATAATTTTAATGAATTGCATGAAAAATTTAATTACTTAATTGAGACTGAGAATTTAAGTTATAATTCATGAGAAAATTAATTTTTTTAATCCCTGTTATTTTTTTAATATTGGCAACAACTTTAACTAAAAACTCAACAAAGCAACTAGATAAAAAAATATTTGAAACAAAAGAAAATATAAGAGCCTTAGAAAATCGGCTAGAGCTGGTACTTTTAGATTATAATTTTCTCACTTCTCCAAAAAAATTAATGGAATATCAAACAAAATTTTTTGAAAATAACCTTATTCAATTAAAAATTAGCAACATTAAAAATTTAGAAGATTTAAATAATAAGATAATAAACAATGAGTGAATTTAAGTTTGTTGAAAAGAAATCAAATTTAAAAATCTCCTTTGAGAGAATTGCTTTTATTTTTTTTATTTTTTTTGTTATTTCTTTGTTGTTTTCAGCTAAAATTTTATTTCTCAGTTATAATGATCTGCCTGAACAAAAAATTATAAAAAAAAAAGAAAATTTCAGATCTAGTATTATTGACAGAGAAGGTGATATTTTAGCTAAATCAGTAAGAATAACTAACTTAGGAATAGATCCAAAGTTAGTTGTCGACAAAAAAAAACTATTATTATCTCTAAAATTATTATTTCCTAATAAAAACTTCAAAGATCAAATAAATGGAAAAAAATTTTTTTATGTAAAAAAAAAAATATCACCAGAAAAATTAGAAGCAGTTTTAAAATTAGGAGAAAAGGCATTTAGATTAGAAGAAAAAATTGCAAGAGTGTATCCAAACGGAGAATTATTTAGCCATATTATTGGTCAAATAGATAATGATAATAATGGTATATCTGGATTAGAAAAAAGTTTTGATTATGAGTTAAGGTCTTCAAAAGAGGCTTTAAAACTTACTGTTGATAAAGAACTGCAATACTTAATTAGAGAAGAGCTGGCAAAGGCTGAAGATATTTTCAAAAACGTTGGAAGTGCAGCAATATTAATGAATATTCATAATGGAGAAATACTATCAATGATTTCTCTTCCAGATTTTGATTTAAACAAAAGAAAAAATCTTAAGGATTTAAAATATATAAATAGAGCAACTAAGGGAGTTTATGAACTTGGATCAGTTTTTAAAACATTCACTTTAGCTGCTGGAATAAATTATGATGTAGTTAGCCCAGAAACAGAATTTACCAATCTAAAAAAAAAAATTACTTGTAATAAAAATTCTATAGAGGAGTATGACAATAAAATTCCTTCAAATTTAACCGCAGAACAAATTTTAATAAGATCTGGAAATATAGGATCTGTTCGTATCGCCCAAAAGGTAGGAATAGATAATTTTGAGGATTTTTTAGTAAAAATTGGAATATTAAACCAACTTACATTTGATACGGATGAAATTGGAACTACACAAATTGGAAAATGGGGCAAATGTAAACTTGCTACAGTTGCATTTGGACATGGTATAGCTACTACACTTTTACAACTCACAAAAGGTTACTCTATTGTTACTAATGGTGGATACGAAATAAACCCAACATTGATTAAAAAAAAATATGAAAACGATAAAGTAAGATTAATCAATCAAGATGTTTCAAATCTTATTAATCCAATATTGAGAAAAATAGTATCAACAAAAGAGGGAACGGCTGGATTTGCAAATGTAGCTGGGTTTGAAGTTGGAGGAAAAACAGGTACTGCTGATCAACCAGCAGATGGGGAATATTCAAAAAAAAAAATAAATACTTTTGCTTCTGTTTTCCCTGCCTCAGATCCAAAGTTTGCTTTAGTGGTAATGTTAGATGAACCAAAACCAAATAAAGAGTTTGTTTATAATTATAGAGATGGAAGACAACCTTATAAAGGAAATTGGAGAAACACCGCTGGGTGGACTACCGTTTGGGTTACAGGTCAAATAATTGATAAAATTGGGCCAATTTTAGCCACAAAATATTAAGAGCGTAAATGATGTTACTTAAAGATTATCTTCCAAATATAAATAAAAAATTTAAAAATTTAAATTTCTCAGGCTTAGCATTTAATTCGAAAGAGGTAAAAAAAAATTACATATTTATTGCAATTAAAGGAGATAGGTTTGATGGAAACAATTATATAAATGATGCAATCAAAAATGGCGCAAAAATTATTATTTCTTCAAAATTTAAAGATCAAATTAAAAATAATATTATTTATTTAAAACAAAATAATCCAAGACAAATATTATCTAATTTGTCTTCACAAATTTTTAAAAAAAAACCACAAAATCTAATTGCTGTTACAGGTACTAATGGAAAAACTTCAATTGCAAATTTTTATTATCAAATTTTAAAAAAAAACAAAAAAAAGGTAGCATCTTTCGGTACCCTTGGAATTAGCGGAAAAAAAAAAATTGAAAACACATCCAATACTACTTTTGATCCAATAAAAATTGGAAAAAATTTAAATTATTTTGAAAAAAAAAAAATTAATAATGTGATATTAGAAGCATCAAGTCATGGGCTAAAACAACATCGGCTTGATGGATTAAAATTTGACGTTGGAATATTTACAAATCTAAGCAGAGATCATTTAGATTATCACAAAACCTTAAAAGATTATTTAAATGCAAAATTAATTTTGTTTAAGAAATTGATGAAAAAAGGATCTGTTGCTATTTTTGATGAAGACACAAAATGTGCAGAAATTTTAAAAAATATTTGTGAAAAAAATAAAATTAAAAAATTTACAATTGGAGAATTAAATGGCGACTTATTAATTGAAAAATATTCTATAGTTGATAACAAACAAGAAATAACATTTTCATTTAATAAAAAAAAATATAATTTAAAAACTCAATTGATTGGCAAGATCCAAATTAAAAATCTTTTAATGTCAATTCTAGCCGCACATAAAAGTAATATAAAATTAGATAATATTCTTAAATCAGTAGAAAATATTAAAGCTGTACCAGGTCGTTTTGAAGAAATTGGGAATTGTAAAAATAATTCAATAGCTATTTTAGATTATGCTCACACACCTGATGCACTGAAGACCTGTGTTTTAAACATTAAAGAGCAGTTTAAACATCGAAAAGTAAATTTAGTTTTTGGTTGCGGGGGAGATAGGGATAAACCAAAGAGATCAATTATGGGCAAAATTGCTAATGATTTATGTGATAAAATATATTTAACTGACGACAATCCTAGAACAGAAAGTCCAAAAAAAATAAGAAACAGTATCAAAGCCAAGATCTTAAAATCAAAATTAGTTGAAATTCCTTCAAGAAAAAAAGCAATTGAAAAGGCAATAAAAGATTTAAGATCTGATGAGATATTGATAGTGGCAGGAAAAGGTCACGAAAATTACCAAGAATACAAAACTAAGAAATTTTTTTCAGATAAAGATTGTATGATTGATGCTATTCATAAAAAAAATAAAAAATTATCTAAGAATTTAAAGGTAAATATCATTAATGAATACTTAAATGTAAAAATTAACAATAACTTTTTAATTAATAAAGCATCTATTAATTCAAAAGATATAAAAAAAAATAATATTTTTTTTGGTATTAAAGGAAAGAATATTGATGGAAACAAGTTTGCCGATGAAGCTCTTAAGAAAAAAGCATCTATTTGTATATTAGATAAAAATTATTCAAAAAAAAATCCAAGAAAAATATTTGTAAAAGATACACTTAATACTTTCTCAAATTTATCATGTATAATACGTAAATCATTAGGAACACCCATTGTCGCAATTACAGGATCTGCTGGTAAAACTTCTTTAAAAGAACTAATTGGTCAGAGTCTTAATACTTTAATACCAACTTCATATTCAAAAAAATCATTCAACAATCAATATGGAGTTCCATTGTCGTTATTTAATATTGATATGAAGCATAAAATTGGAGTATTTGAAATTGGAATGGATAAGAAAGGTGAAATTCAAAAGTTGTCTAATTTAATCCGACCAGATATTGGAGTAATAACAAATATATCTTATGCTCATATTAAAAACTTTAATTCAATTAAGGGAATTGCAGAGGCAAAAGCTGAAATTATAAAAAATATCACTAGTGGAGGCAGGATTATCTTAAATGCAGATGATGTTTTTTATAATTTTTTTAAAGAGAGGGCATTAAATAGAGGATTAAAGATAATTTCCTTTAGTATTAAAAATAAATCAGATTTTCAATTTATAGATAATAAAAAAAATAGAATAAAAAAAATTCTCGAAATAAAATCAAATAATAAAAAATACAAATTTAAAATAAATAAAGATTTATATAATTATAAGCTTAATTTAGCAGCAGCCGTTGCAGTAATTTCGAATTTCTTAAAAATCGATAAATTGAATAAAAATATATTCAAGGATTACATTCATCCATCAGGCAGAGGAAACTTAAAAAAAATTAAAATTAAAAAAAAGACAGTCCAATTAATTGATGAAAGCTATAATTCAAACCCATTATCACTGAAATTTTCTATTGAAAAATTTGATAAAATTAAAACACGAAATGCTAAATATTTACTGCTCGGAGATATGTTAGAGCTTGGTAAATTTTCAAAAAAATTGCACTCCGATATTGCAAATAATATTAATAAAACTCAAATATCCAAAGTATATGTTTATGGCAAAGATATCATTTATACTTTCAACAAATTAAGAACACAAAAGAAAGGCAAAATCTTTAAATCTAATAGTGAAATATTGAGATTTATAAATAATGAAATTAATAATAATGATTATCTTATGGTGAAAGGATCAAATTCGACTGGATTAAACGAAATAATAAAAAAATTAAATTAATTTATGCTTTATATTTTATTTTCAAATTTAGTTGATACTTTTAGTTTTTTTAATGTCTTTAAATATCTGACTGTCCGAACAGGATTATCAATGTTTACAGCAATGATAGTCGTATTTATAACTGGTGGACCATTTATAAGATATTTCTCATCAAAAAAAATACACAATCCAATCCGAGATGATGGACCAGATGAACATATAGTAAAAAAAATTGGAACACCTACAATGGGAGGGTTATTAATATTGATTGGTGTTTTTTCGGGTGTCTTTTTGTGGGGAGATTTATCAAATCCTTATAATTGGTTTCTTATTTATATTGCTGGTACTTTTGGACTGTTAGGTGCCTATGATGATTACAAAAAAATAAAATTTAACAATTCAAATGGCGTTTCTTCTAAATTTAAAATTTCAATTCAGATATTTTTAGCAATTGTTGGGATATTAATTTTATATTATTCAGGTGTATCAGATGAAATAGAAAATCTATATTTTCCATTTTTAAAAAATTTAGTTATTAATTTAGGTTGGTTTTTTATACCTTTTTATATTTTTGTACTTGTAGGCTCATCTAATGCTGTGAACTTGACCGATGGTTTAGATGGCTTAGCAACAGTTCCAGTGATACTTGTAGCTTCATGCTTTGCATTGATAAGCTATGTTTCTGGAAATATGGTTTTTTCAGGTTATTTGCAAATTCCTTACATAGAGGGTGTTGGAGAGGCCTCAATATTTTGCGGCGCTATAATAGGGGCGTGCCTTGGTTTTCTTTGGTTTAATGCACCACCTGCAAAAATTTTTATGGGTGATACTGGGTCACTTTCTTTAGGCGGATCATTAGGAGCAGTTGGGATTATAACTAAACATGAAATTGTTTTAGCAATTACGGGTGGTTTGTTTGTTTTGGAGGCTATATCTGTAATTGTTCAGGTTATTTCATTTAAATTGACTGGAAAAAGAATTTTTAGAATGGCTCCAATACATCATCATTTTGAGAAAAAAGGATGGCCAGAGTCAACTGTTGTAATTAGATTTTGGATTATATCTATAATTTTAGCATTAATAGGAATTGCAACTCTAAAATTGAGATAATGAAATTAAAAGAAAATTTTTTTTATAAAAAAAAAATTTTAATTTATGGATTAGGAAAATCTGGAAGTGCTTGTTTTGAATTTTTAAATAGAAATAATGACATATTAGTTTTTGATGATAATTTTTCTATAAAAAATAAAAAATATAGTAATTACTTTTTTTCTCCAGATAGAATAAAAAAAATAAACTTTGATTTTATTTTTTTAAGCCCTGGAATTGATATTAATAACTGTATTTTATCTAAGTTTTTAAAAAAAAATAAAATTAAAATAATTAGTGAGCTAGATATTTTTTATAAAACATATCCAAATTTAAATAAAATTACAATTACAGGAACAAATGGAAAATCAACTACATCTAAATTAATTTATGAAGTTTTAAAATACCATAAAAAAGATGTTAGATTGGTTGGTAATATTGGAAACCCAATTTTAAAAGAAAAAAATATAAAAAAAAATACTATTTTTGTTATTGAGGCATCATCCTATCAAATCGACTACAGCAAATATTTTGAAACTAATATAGCTCTAATTTTGAATATAGCCCCCGACCATTTAGAGAGGCATAAAACTTTTCAAAATTACGTAAACGCTAAATTAAAATTAATTAAAAAACAGAAAAAGAAATCAATAGCGCTAATCGAAAAAAATAACGTGCTAATTAGAGATATTTTAAAATCGCAAAAGTTTAAATCTAAAATAAAAAATGTAGACTTTAAAGAATATGATAGTTTTTTCAAAAAAATAAAAAATAATTATTTTAAAAATTTATCAAACATAAAAAATCTTTCATTTGTATTAGCGCTTTCTAATATCTTAAAACTCGATAATTCCAAAATTTTAAAGGTAGTAAACAACTTCAAAGGATTAAATTATAGACAACAGATTGTTTATAATAAAAAAAAAATTTTGATAATTAATGACTCAAAATCAACATCATTTTCATCAACAGTGCCATTGTTACAATCATACGAAAATATCTATTGGATTTTAGGTGGTTTAGCAAAGAAGGGTGATAAACTAAATTTAAATAAAAAATATTTTAAGAAAATAAAAGCTTATATCTATGGAACTAACAAAGCATTTTTTTTAAATGTACTAAAAAATAAATGCAGATCACATTCATCAAAAAATCTAAAGAATATTCTTTCTAAATTATTTTTAGATATTAAAAAAAATAAAAATGGAAAAAAAACTATTTTATTTAGCCCTGCAGCAGCTTCATTTGATCAGTTTAAAAATTTTGAAGAAAGAGGAAGATATTTTAATCAACTGCTTAAAAAATATATAAATGCATAGATTTTTTGAAAATTTTTATGATTGGTGGAAGAATATAGATAAATTTATCCTTTTTCTTATTTCAGTTTTATTTTTTCTAGGTCTTTTCTTCTCTTTAGTATCGACATCTTTAATTGCTTCTGACAAACTTGATACGAACTCATATTACTTTTTTGTTAAACACTTAATTTTTATTGGGCTTGGAGCCTTAATACTGTTTTTCCTCTCAATTTTGAAAGAAGATATCTTAATCAAAATCTCACTAGCTTTTTTTTTTATCACACTAGTTTTTCTTTTGATAACTCCATTTGTAGGCATAGAGGTAAAAGGCTCAAAAAGATGGCTTGATTTGTGGATTTTACCACGTTTTCAACCTATAGAATTGCTGAAGCCATACTTTATTGTATTTATCTCAATCTTGCTCTGTTTAAATAAAAATATTTTTTACAAATATTTATTAAGCGGCATTGTTCTTTTGCCAGTTATACTTCTTTTAATCTCACAGCCCGATCTTGGCCAGACGTTATTAATTACAATGGTATGGTTAACACTAATATTCGTTTCAGGAATAAACATATATTTATTCTTTTTGTTTTTTATTTTTACAATATCAATATCAACATATTTAATATTTTTTGTATCAAAGTTTGAATACATAAAAATAAGACTTCTTTCTTTTTTGAATACTAGTAGTGGAAATAATTACCAAGCGGATCGAGCAAGTGATGCAATTTCTGGTGGAGGATTTTTTGGTAGAGGGATCGGTGAAGGAACATTAAATTCAAAAGTTCCTGAAGCGCACACAGATTATATAATCTCTGTTATATCAGAAGAGTTTGGAGCTATTATTGTAATTTTGATAATGATTTTATATTTAGTCTTCTCTTATAATGTGATCAAAAAAATTAATAATACTATTTCAGAAAAAAATAAATTAATCTTAATTGGATGTGTAACATTGATATTGTTACAAACATTTGTACATGTTGGAGTAAATATTAGATTGTTGCCTACTACTGGTATGACCCTGCCATTTTTAAGTTATGGTGGCTCATCTATAATTAGTACAGCTTTAGTTTCAGGTATAATACTTAACTTAACAAAAAGAAGATTGTCAGAGGTATGAAAAAAATTTTAATCGTAACTGGTGGCTCAGGTGGCCATGTAATACCCGCCCTTACAATTTTTGATCATTTAAAAAATAATTTTGATGTTCGTATAGCCACAGATGAAAGGGGTACTAAATTTATAAATAAACAAGATTACGAATATAATTTAATAAAAGTACCAAACTTATTTAGTAATATTTGGTCTCTACCATTTAAATTATTTAAATTTATATATGTAATATTCGAATCATATAATTACTTAAAAAAAAATAATATAAGCAAAATTATAAGTACAGGTGGGTATATGTCCTTTCCATTTTGTTTTGCATCTTTATTTTTAAATTGTGAGATTGTTTTATTTGAACCAAATAGTGTGATTGGACGGTCAAATAAATATATGATTAAAATTGCAAAAAAGATTTTATGTTACAATAAAAACTTGAAATTATTTCCCAATAAATATTTTGGTAAAATTGCATTGATTGCTCCAATTTTGAGAAAAGAAATTTATGAAGCAGAAAAAAATCCTCAACATTTACAAAAAAAAGTTATTAAAATTTTAATAGTTGGAGGGAGTCAAGGATCTATTTTTTTTGATAAACAAATAACAAAATACATTTTGGAGTTATCAAAAGAACTTAACATTGCAGTTAAGCAACAAGTTTTAAATATAAATGAAAGAAAAAGAATTAATGGTTATTATCAAAAATCTAATTTTAAATATGAATTATTTGATTTTGATGAAAATCTTCATACAAAAATTAATGATATAGATATCGCAATTACAAGATCAGGCGCCTCTGCAATTGCAGAATTAGCACATTTAAACATACCTTTTTTAGCAATACCTTTCCCATTTGCTAAAGATAATCATCAATTTTATAACGCCAAGGTATACGAGGAAAATAATTGTTGTTGGTTAATAAAACAAAACGATCTTAACAGCATGAATTTTATAAATTTATTTAAAGATAAGAAAGATCATGAAGAAAAAAAAAATAATTTATCAAAAATTACTAACCAAAACAGCTGGAATAATGTAAATAAAAAATTGATAGACCTTATCAATGAAAATTAATTTAGGAAAAAGAGAGCTAATTCATTTTATTGGAATAGGCGGAATAGGTATGAGTGGCTTGGCTTTAATAATGAACGGTCTTGGTTTCAGAGTTCAAGGTAGCGATATTTCAGAAAATAAAAATATTGATAGATTAAAACAAAAAAAAATACCAATCTTCCTAAATCATAATAAAAAAAATTTAAAAAATAGTACTGTTCTTGTAATTTCAACAGCAATAAAAAAGAATAATCCTGAATTAGTTCAAGCAAAAAAATTAAAGTTACCAATATATACAAGAGGAGAAATGCTTGGTCATATTGTTTCTTTAATGAAAAATATTGTAGTCACAGGATCCCATGGAAAAACAACTACAACATCATTACTGTCTAGTATATTTGGAAGCGCCAAATTGGATCCAACCATAATTAATGGAGGAGTTTTAAATTCATTTGGTAACTCAGCTAAACTTGGAAAAAGTAATTGGTGCTTAATTGAGTCTGATGAGTCTGATGGAAGCTTTTTAAAAATACCTTTTACATATTCCATAATTACAAATATTGATGCCGAACATCTGGATTTTTATAAATCTCTTGAAAATTTGAAAAAAAATTTTTCAAGCTTTATAGAAAAAACTCCCTCATTAGGGAAAACCTTTATATGTATTGATGATAAAAATATTAAAGAAGTAATCAAAAAGACAAACAACAAAAATTTTTATACATATGGATTATCAAAGGATGCAAACTTTAATATAACAAATACTTTGCAAAAAGAAAAATACTCTGAATTTAATTTAAAAATAAAAATACCTGGCAGTAAAAAAGAAATAAAAAAAATAAAGATACCATTGATTGGTATGCATAATATCAAAAACGCAGCTTCATGTGCAGCTGTCGCTTTTTTAATTGGGATAAATGATAAGACTATCAAAGAAGGTCTAAAAAATTTTAAAGGTGTGCAAAGAAGATTTAATTTTCTTTTTAAAAAAAATGATGCATTATTTTTTGATGACTATGCTCACCATCCAACAGAAATATCTTCTGTACTCGAGGGAGTAAAAGAAGTTTATAAGAAAAGGGAAATTATATGCATATTTCAGCCACACAGAATATCTAGAGTAAAAAACCTCAAATTTGAATTTTCTAGATCCTTTAAAAAAGCAGATACCGTAATTCTTTGCCCAATATATAAAGCAAGTGAAAATATTAAACTCGGTTTTGCATATGAAAAATTTGCAAAATTAATAATTAAAAATTCAAATATTAATCTTATTAAAATTGAGAATGAAGATAGTCTAAAAAAATTAATTAAACAAACGGGCTATGGTGAAAAAATTTATATAGGAATGGGCGCTGGAAGCATTTCTAATTGGATGAGGAATTTATAAAAACAAATTAATGCAAATTGATGACCTAAAAAAACTGCCAATTAATGATGATGAGCTTTATTTTGATTATGATTTAAAAAAATTGAATTGGTTTAATATTGGAGGAAAAACAAAAGTTTTTTTTAAGGCAAAATCTTTAACTGGATTAGTAAATTTTTTAAAGACCTTCAAAAAAAGAGGAAAAATATTCGTTTTAGGGGCAGGCTCAAACGTATTGATTTCAGATGATGATTTTAATGGAGTGGTCATTAAGCTCGGTAAAAATTTTCAAAATCTCTCAATTTTGAACGAAAACTTAGTGATAGCTGGATGCGGAATATCTCAAAAAAGATTATCTGAATTTTCTAAAGAAAATAGTTTAACAGGAATGGAATTCATGTCCTGTATCCCTGGTTCAGTTGGAGGTGGAATTAGAATGAACTCTGGATGTTTTGATAATGAATTCAAAGATGTATTAGTTTCTGTTCAATGTATTGATTTTGATGGATCAGTAAAAATGATAAATAAAAATGATATCAAATTTAAGTATAGAGGTTCTGATTTATCAAAAGATCTAATTTTTCTAAGCGCGACGTTTGAAGGAAAAAAAACTGAGCAAAATAAAATTTTACAAACTATGGAGCAAATGAAAAATAGTAAAGAAAAAGCTCAACCTACTAAAATTAAAACTGGAGGAAGCACATTCAAAAATCCCATAGATCAAACTTCAAAAAAAGTTTGGGAGTTAATAAATGAGTCAGTACCAAATTCTTTGAGTTTTGGAGATGCAAGTATATCAGAAAAACATATGAATTTTTTTGTAAATAAGAAAGATGCAAGCTTTAAAGATATGAAAAAATTAATTTATACAGTTCAAGAAAAAGTTCAGAAAAAAACTGGCATTAACATTAATCCAGAAATAATTATTGTAGAATGAAGAAAAAAATTTTAATTATTGCAGGTGGTTATTCAAATGAAAGAGAAATAAGTCTAAAAACTGCAAGAAGTGTTTACTTAGAATTAAAAAAAAATAAAAAATACATAATAGATGTCGTGGAACCTGACGGAAATTTTGTAAAAAAAATAAATACTTTTAAACCTGATATAGCTTTTAATTTACTTCACGGAAGATACGGAGAGGATGGTTATATACAGGCTATACTAGAGTCACAAAAAATTAAATATACTCACTCTGGTGTTTTATCTTCATCTCTAGCTATAGACAAAGAAATTTCAAAAGAAATATATATTAAAAATAACATCCTTACTCCTGAGTATATTAAATTTAAATTTAGAAATTTTAATGAGAAAAAAATTATTCAAGAAGTTCAAAAAAAACTCAAATTTCCTGTTGTAATTAAACCAATTAACGAAGGATCAAGTGTAAGTGTTTATATATGTAAAAAAAATAATTTCTTAAGTAATTTGAAAAAATTGAGACATTATGATGAAATATTAATTGAAAAATTTATTCCAGGTAGAGAAATACAGGTAGCTATTCTTGGAAATGAAAAATTAGGTGCAATTGAACTCAAGCCAAAGAGAATGTTTTATGATTATGAGGCAAAATATAATCCAAACGCTAAAACAGAACATATTATACCTGTAAATATAAGTAAAAAAAATTATGATAAAGTTACATCTATCGCATTGAAGGCACATAAATTGCTAAAATGTAGAGGAGTAACCAGGTCAGATTTTAGATTTAATAGAAATAAATTTTACCTCCTGGAGACTAATACTCAACCAGGAATGACATCTTTATCATTGGTTCCAGAAATAGCTAAATATAGAAATATATCTTTTGCACAATTAATAAATAAAATTTTATTAGATGCTTCTATCAATAAATAAAAAAAAAATTTATTTTTATTTATTTATATTCGTATTTCTAAATACAATTTTTAATTTTAAGCAAATGAGTAAATTTTCAAATATATTTAAATTAAATGAAATCAGTATAAATGGATTAAATTTAGATGAGGAGTATTCATTAAGAAGCGATTTAGAATTATTTAAAAATCAAAATATTTTTTTACTTAACAACAATCAAATGTATTCGATTTTAGATAATATAAAACATATAGAAACTTTTAAAATAAAGAAAATTTTTCCATCAGAGTTAAATATAGATATCAAAAAAACAAGTTATGTAGGCAAAACTATGAAAAATGGCAGAGTGTATCTTATTGGAAATAACAAAAAATTTATTGAACAAAAAAAAATTAATATTCAACCAAATGTTCCTTTTGTATTTGGTAATTTTTCGATCGAAGAATTGTTAATTTTACAAAATAACTTACGAAGTAATAGTTTCAACTTAGATGAAATTAAAAATTATTATTATTTTAAAAGTAGTCGATGGGATTTAAATAAAGAAGATAATATAACAATTAAATTACCATTTTCTAATTATGAGCAATCTTTAAAACAATATAAAATTTTAGAGGATGAAGGCAAAATCTATAAAAATAGTATTGTTGATTTGAGAGTTCCTAAAAAAATTATTATCAGTTATAAATGAAGTAAACATGTATACAGTAATTGATCTTGGCTCTTCAAAAGTAAAAATTATAACATTTGATCAAAAAAAAAAAATAATTTCTCATTTATCAGAAAAAATCGATAATAATGAAAAATTTGAAGAAATCACAAGTATTATAAAAAAATTAATAAAGAATTCAGAAAAAGAAATTTCCAGTCATATAGAAGATATTAATTTATTGTTTGATGACTCTAATTTTTTCACAATAGATATATCAATAAAAAAAAGAATTGATCACATTAAATTACCAAATGACCTTAAGACTGAAGCTTGTCGAGAATGTATCCAAATTATAAATAGCTACTATAAAGATCTTAAAATAATTCAATTTTTTACAAGCTGTATTAAAGTAGATAAAATAGAATTAAAAAAAATACCAAATGATCTTAAAGATCATTCAGATATTATTTTTGAATTCAAATTTTTGTGTATATCTATTGAAAATTATTCTCATTTAAAAAATATTTTTTCTAAAAATAATTTAGAAATTAAAAATACTTTTTGTTCTAGTGTTGTAAGGTCTTTCAATTATATAAATAATTTTAAAAATGAAAAATATATCGCATTTTTAGATATTGGTTTTTTAAGAAGCTCTCTAATTCTATTTAGAGATGGCAGTTTACGCTTATTTAAAAATATACCTATAGGTGGGCAAAGTATTACAAAAGATATTTCTTATATAATGAAAATCGATCTAAAAGACTCTGAGGAGATTAAACATCTTTTTAATAAATCAGAAACAGAATTCTCTTATGCTAATGAAATTAAACAAAAGGAAGACAATTTAACAAAAAAATTAATTACAAAAAAAATATCAATAGATTTATTAAAAAAAGTTATTTTAGCCCGTGTTGAAGAAATTTTTAATTTGTTGTTTGAAGATGTTAAAATTTCAGAAACTATAGATAAAGATGAGATTTTGTTAGTTTTGATAGGCGGTGGAGCTAAGTTGTTTGATAAAAATTCTTTTAACTTTGAAAGTTCTAACAATTTCAAAGACATAATTTTTTATGACGAAACAGATAAAGAGATTTGCAAATCAGGTTTGGAGTATGCTTTAAAATACAACCTAGAAAAGGAAAATTTCATTAAAAATAATAAAAACAAAGGAATTTTTGAGAGATTTTTTAATCTTTTTCAAAAAATATAGTTGTATTTTGTTGTAATAATACTTGTATGTCTAATTAATCAACCATTTATTATAAGTCTTGAGTGTCTTTATTAACTCAAAAAACTTTAAGCAAAAAATTCTCAGTCAGTGGAATAGGTGTTCATACTGGTGCTGAAGTTAACATGAATGTTTTACCTGCTTCAGCAAATACAGGTATAGTTTTCAAGAGGATTGACTTAAAAAATAACAACTTAATTATACCCAATTACAATAATGTAATGGATGCAACACTGTGCACTGCGGTATCAAACCAATATGATGTAAAAGTTTCTACTATTGAGCATTTGATGGGAGCATTTTATGGTTTGGGAGTTGATAATGCTATTGTTGAATTAGATTCACAAGAGCTTCCTATAATCGACGGCTCAGCAAAAAAATTTGTAGAATTAATTTTGAAAGCCGGTTTTAGAAATTATGATGATCCCATCAAGTTAATAAAAATTGAAAATAAAGTAGAGCTTAGAGAGGGAAACAAATCAATTTCAATTGATAAATCAAATGTTACTTCAGAAATTGATTTTGAAATAAAATATGAAAATCCAACTATACAAACTCAAAGAAATAAAGTCAGTCTATTTGAGGATGATCTTAATGATATTTTTAACTCAAGAACTTTTTGTCTTTATGAAGATTTAAAAAAATTAGAAGAACTTGGGCTAGGTAAAGGTGGCAGCTTAGATAATGCAGTTGTTGTAAAAGATAATACTATTTTAAATAAAGAAGGACTTAGAAATAATTTAGAGTTCGTTAATCATAAAATTCTTGATTGTATGGGTGATCTTTATTTGTCTGGTTATAGAATAATTGGATCGGTAAAATGTTCTCAAGGAGGACATAGCTTAACAAATAAACTATTGAGAAAATTATTCGCAGATAAAAAAAATTATTCTTTGATTGAAATTAAGGGAAAAAACCTTCCACATTCGTTTGCAAACAGAAGTCAATTGAGATCTATTGCTTAATAATTAGAAATTTTCATAAATTCTGCTAAATTTTTGAATGAATTTATTTTATAAAATTGTAATTTTAATATTTTTTCTAAACCTTAATTCTTGCACCAAAAAAGATGAAAAAATTTCAATAGTAGAGGAAAAGAGTTTAGAGACGCAAATGATCGATGCTTATAACGAAGGTCTCGAAGAGTTGGAAAAAAATGATGTAATTTTTGCTGCTAAGAAATTTAATGAAGCTGAAATCATTTACCCACAATCAATCTGGGCTCCAAGAGCAGCATTAATGGCTGCTTATGCTTATTTTTCCCAACTTTATTATGATGATACAATAATAGAATTAGAAAAATTTTTACGAAAATACAAAAATCACCCTAGAAGAGATTATGCTTACTATCTGCTAGCTTTAAGTCATTACAATCTAATAGTTGATGAAACTAAGGATTTAGAGGAAATACTTAAAGCCAAAGAATATTTTAAAATTATTATTAAAGATTATCCAAATACAGAGTTTGCAGTTGATGCAGAATTTAAACTTGAACTTATACAAGAAATACTTGCCTCAAAAGAAATGTACCTTGCAAGATATTATGTAGACAGGGAAAAATGGATACCTGCAATAAATAGATTTAAAACAGTAGTTAATGAATATGAAACAACTATATACGTCGAGGAAGCTCTTCATAGATTAGTAGAGTTACATTACAGATTGGGTTTAGTTGGTGAATCAAAAAAATATGCTTATTTATTGGGGTATAATTACCAATCAAGTGAATGGTATGAGGAAAGTTATAAGATTTTTAACAAGAATTATATTAATACAGCAAAAAAAGAAAATTTAGAAAAAGAACAATCAATATTGCATAAATTAAAAGATCTACTTAAATAAGTTGATCAGATGAATAAGGAAATTGAAAAAATATATAAAAGAAAGATAAAAGAATTCCAAAAACATAACAAATTATATTATGACAAAAGTGCACCAGCTATTTCTGATAAAGAATTTGATGAGCTTAAAGCCAATATAATAAATTTAGAGAAAAAATATTCTTTTCTCAGAAGTGTAAAATCTCCATCTTACTCTGTAGGTTTTAAACCGTCTAAAAATTTTGAGAAGTTTAAGCATAAAGTACAGATGTTATCTTTATCCAACGCATTTGATAAAGAAGATCTAATTAATTTTGAAAAAAAAATCCTAAATTATTTAAATGAAAAAATTGCATTAGAATATAGTGTTGAGCCAAAAATTGATGGTATTTCTGCATCTTTGACTTATTTAAATGGCAATTTAACTTATGGCGTTTCTCGTGGTGATGGAAGTGAAGGTGAGCTTATAACAAACAACTTAAAAACCATCAAAGATATCCCACATAAAATTTTAGATAAAAATATTCCTAAGGAAATAGAAATAAGAGGGGAAGTTTTTATTGAAAAAAAAGATTTTGAGAAAATAAAGGATAACTTTGCAAATCCTCGAAACGCAGCATCAGGATCACTTAGACAAAAAGATCCTAAAGAAACATCCAAGATTCCACTTAAATTTATTGCGTATACATTTGGATTTATTAGTGAAAATAAATTTAAAAATCAGTCTGATTTTTTGAACAAGCTAAAGTCCTGGGGATTTTTAACAAGTGATTATAACAAAGTAATAAAAACTACCGATGAGCTATTTATATTTCACGAGCAATTTGAAAAGAAAAGATTTGATTTAAATTATGATATTGATGGATTGGTTTATAAAGTAAATAGTTTACAATTACAAAAAAGATTAGGATTTACCTCAAATGCCCCTAGATGGGCAATAGCACATAAATTCTCTGCAGATCACGCATATTCTGAAATTTTGAACATCGATATCCAAGTTGGACGAACAGGAGCTTTAACACCTGTCGCAAAAGTCAAACCGGTAAATATTGGAGGTGTAGTGGTATCAAATGCAACCTTACACAATGAAGATGAAATTATAAGAAAAGATATAAGAATTGGTGACACAGTAAAAATTGAAAGAGCAGGAGATGTTATCCCTCATGTTTTAGAAGTTGATCTTAAAAAAAGAAAAAAAACACAAAATAAATTTATATTCCCAACAATATGTCCTTCTTGTGGATCTAAGACAGAAAAAGAATTTAATAAAATTACCAAAAAATTCGATGCAGTTAGAAGATGTACTAATGATGGATACACTTGCAATAAAATTGCAATAGAAAAAATTAAACATTTCATATCAAAAGATGCAATAAATATTGACGGGCTAGGTAAAAAAGTAATTGAAAAATTTTGGGACTTAAAATTTATAAAATTACCTCAAGATATCTATAATTTAGATTACCAGAAAATTTCCTCTCTTGATGGATGGGGATCACAATCAGCTTCAAATCTTAAATTTTCAATTGAAAATTCAAAAAAAGTTACCTTAGATAAATTTATTTTTTCATTAGGAATAAGACATATTGGAATAGAAAATGCTAAAATAATCGCTGATTTTACAAAAAATATTAAAAGTTTTTTAAATTTTTTAAAAAAAGATAAAATTAAAGAACTAATTAACATTGATGGAATAGGAGAAACTCAAGTTAAATCTTTAGAAAAATTCTTTCAAAATAAAACAAATATTAAAGTTGTAGAAAAATTAAGTGAGATACTGAGCGTTAAAGATAGAGAAGTTAAAAGTAAAGGGAAATTAAAAAATGTTTCTTTCATGTTTACTGGCAAACTTCAAAACATTAGTCGAGCAGAGGCTAAAAGTTTAATTGAGGAAAATGCTGGTAGTATTGTTAGCAGTGTAACAAAGAAATTAGACTACTTAGTGACCGGTGAAAAACCAACTAATAGAAAAGTGGAGCAGGCTAAAAATTTGGGAATTAAAATACTTACCCAAAAGGAGTGGTCTGATTTATTCAATTAGTTTTGCAAGCCACTTTCTCTCTTTGTTATTGAGATATGCTGATAATTTTGAGTAAGTTTCCAAGTGGTAAGAAAAAATATAATCTTTTTCAATTTTTGTTAGCATATTTTCATCTATTAAATCTTTTTCAAGAGGAGCAAAAGTTAAGTTTTTGAAACAAAGATTTTTATTATTTCCATCTATATAGACTAAATTTTCAATTCTTATTCCAAACTTGTTTTCCAAATAAATACCTGGCTCATTGCTAACAATCATACCTTTTTTGAGTTTTATAAAATTGTTTTTAGCTATACTTTGTGGACCTTCATGGACATTCATAAAAAACCCAACTCCGTGCCCAGTTCCATGTCTATAGTCTAAATTTATAGAGTTAATACTTTTTCTAGCTAGTTTATCTATATTATTTCCATTTTTTAATTTATCTATTTTTGATATTGCAACTGCTATGTGACCTTTCAAAACCCTTGTGTAAAGCTCTTTAGTTTTCTTACTAGGATCACTAAAAGAAATTGTTCTTGTAATATCAGTTGTACCCCATTTGTATTGCCCACCTGAATCTACTAATAAAAGATGATCTTTATTAAGTTTACGATTTGATTTTATATTGGATCTATAGTGAATTATTGCACCGTTTGGTCCTGACCCTGCAATTGTACTAAAGCTTGGAAATAAATAATTTTTGCTCTTCTTTCTAAAACTTTCCAATTTTTTTTCAACTTTAATCTCATCCAATTTTTTAACATTTGAATTTTTTATCCAGAATAAAAATTTTGTAACTGCAACACCATCTTTAATATGTGCTTCAATCATATTTTTAATTTCAATCTTATTTTTAATTGATTTTAAATCATAAATTGGATCAACTCTTTTTCTAATTAAGAACCTTGAATTAATTAATTTTTCATTAAAAACCGAACAGGTTTTGCTGTCTATGCAAAATGATTTTCCTTTTAAAGAGCTAAGTATTTTAAAGAAATTTTCTTTTTCATAAAAAGAAATTTTATTTTTTAAAAATTCTTTTTTTATATTTTTTAATTTTTTAATATTTCCAAATAGTATTATGTTTTTATTGCTAGTTAATATAGCTTGAAAATTAGCTATCGGAGAGTTTGGCAAATCTTTACCTCTAATGTTAAGTAACCAGCAAACATTTTCTCCTGAACTGATAAATAAATTATCTAACTTTTCACTTTCAACAATTTTATTCAATCTATTAATTTTACTTTTTGAACTTTCCCCAACAACTGAAGTATTTATATGATAAATTAGATTATCTTTATTAACAATCTCAGCTTTAGTTCTGAATAGATTAGATTCTACTGGAAATAGATTACAAGAATTATTAAAATATCTTTTTAAAGTATCTGTTGTAAATAACTTTGGGTCAAAACCAATATTAAGTCGAGCATCTTTTTTTAATATGTCTTTTGGCCATTCGTAAGGTATCTCATGAATTTTAAATTTTTTTCCTGACTGTTTTTTAGCTTGTATTGTGTATCTGCCATCAACAAATAAATGATTTGAGTTTTTTAAAATTAATATAAAGCCTGCAGATCCAGAAAAATTTGCAACAATTTCAAGTTTATTTATTTTTGAATATTCTGTAAAAAACTCATCGTTTTTTGGTACTATGTATCCATCTAGATTATTAAGATTAATTAGATTTTTAATTTTATTTATCATTTAATTTTTTTTGATATCTCAGCCATCCAGGACTTCTAATTGGTTCATCGAATTCAATGTCCTGGTTAAATTCAAAATCTTCCTCGCTTTCATCAATAAAATTGTTATTTTTTTTTAAATTTTCATCTGGCAATTCATCAATAAACCTAGATGACATGCTATCAATCCAATCACCTTGATAAAATCTATTCATAGAAAAAGATATTTTCGCTATTTTTTTTGCTCTGGTTATACCCACATAAGCCAGTCTTCTTTCCTCTTCTAAACCATTCTCACCTTTCTCCTCTATGCTTTTTTGATGAGGAAACAGACCTTCCTCCCATCCTGGCAAAAATACAACGTCAAATTCTAAACCTTTTGAAGCGTGCATGGTCATAAGGTTTACTTTCTCAGTTTCCCAATCTTGATCCAAAGACGTTGCAAGGGCAACATGTTCTAAGAAACTTTCAAGATTATCAAATTCTTTCATAGCACTTAATAATTCCTTTATATTTTCTAATCTATTTTCATTTTCCAAGTCTTTTTTGTTTTTTAGCATTTCACTGTATCCAGATTCATCCAAAACAAGTTGCAAAAGTTTATTATGATTTATTTTATTTTTTAAATCTCCTCTCCATTTTTGCAAAAGATTTAACAATAAATTTAATCCTAATTTAGTTTTTGGTTTAATTTTGTTTTCTTCAATAAGTTTTCTTGCTGCATTTTCCAACGAAGTTTTATTTACTTTTGAGTACTCATTAATTATTTTGATAGTTGTATCTCCAATTGACCTCTTGGGAACATTAATTATTCGTTCAAAAGATAAGTCATCAAAAGGTTGGTGAATAACCTTTAAATATGCAACACAATCTTTAATTTCAGCTCTTTCATAAAATTTAATACCTCCTACAATTCTGTAAGGAAGTCCTATTTTTAAAAATCTTTCTTCAAATTCTCTAGTTTGGAATATAGCTCTAACTAAAATTGCTACTTCGTTAAGAGAATAATTTTTTTTAATTCTCTCAATTTCTGCACCAACTTCAGTTGCCTCATCTTTAACATTTCTAAAACAACTTAAACTTACCAACTCTCCATCATCATGATTAGTGAACAAAGTTTTTCCTACTCGATTTTGATTATTTTCAATTAATTTAGACGCAACACTCAAAATATTTTGTGTTGATCTATAATTCTTTTCCAAACGAATAACCTTTGTATTTTCATAAACTTTATCAAATTCTAGAAAGTTTTTTATTTCCGCACCTCTCCAACTGTAAATTGATTGGTCATCATCACCAACACAACAAATATTTTTATTATGACCTGATAAATATCTTAACCATTCACTTTGAATAAAATTAGTATCTTGATATTCATCAACTAAAATATATTTAAATTTCTTAGAATATAATTCAGCAATATCAGTATATTTTTCAAATATTTTTACTGTATGCAAAATCAAATCACTAAAATCTGCTGAATTTAGATTTACCAATTTTTCTTGGTAAATTTTGTAAATACTTAAAAAGTTTTTTTCTAAAGGATCTTTTCTTTTCAGAATAACATCTTGAGGATAAAAACCTTTATTTTTCCATTTATCAATAATTGCAAGAATATACTTTGGTGATATTTTTTTTATATCTACATTCTCTGCTTTACATATATTTTTAATAAGTCTTACTTGATCATCTTGGTCTATAATTGTAAAATTACTTTTGAGTCCAACAGCATCAGCGTGTTTTCTAAGAAGTTTTGCACTAATTGAATGAAATGTTCCAAGCCACGGTAATCCCGTAGCATCTTTCCTGAGCAATTTAGACACTCTTAATTGCATTTCTTTTGCAGCTTTATTTGTAAAGGTGACAGCTAAAATTTGGTTTGGAAATGCTTTATTTTTTTTTATTATATGTGCAATTCTTGAGGTAAGAACTTTAGTTTTACCTGATCCTGCACCGGCTACTATCAAAAGAGGACCATCTAAACACTCTACAGCTTTTCTCTGATTTTCATTTAAATTTTTTAAATATTCTGAATTTAACATCTAATTTTTTATAGTATAAGCCATATTAAATTTTATGAGGAAAAGAAAAAAAATAGACTCTCCCACAATTATTTTGTCATCAATTATTGTAGTTTTTACAATAATTATATTTTTATCATTACCAGTTTTTTTTAATTATAAAAGTATACAAAATGAAATAGAAAATAAATTTTTTTCAGATTTTAAGATTAGTCTAAAAATTTTAGATAATATTTCTTTCAGGGTACTTCCAAGACCGCATTTATTAATTAAAAAAGCGAATCTCGACTTTAATTTAGAAGATGAAAAATCTGCAATTACAGAGGTAGAAAACCTAAAACTTTTTATACCAAGTAATAAGATTTATTCAAAAAAAAATATGATTATTACTGATATAAAGTTTCAAAATATTAATTTAAATCTTAAAATAAGTGATATTAATGATATTAGAAATCATCTCTATTATAAAATTAATAAACCAATAAATATTTCTAAAATAAAATTATTTTTAAATGATAATAAAAATAATGTAATCTTAATTGCGCCAATTAAAAAAGTTAATTACCAGATAAACGAAAATTTTACAACAAAGGAGCTTCAATTAAAAGGATCTATATTTGATATTGAATTTAAATCTAATTGGAAAAGAAACTATAACGAACCCAAATCATCATTAAATGAATTAAATTTTAAAAACCCAAACATATATATAAAAAATTTATTTAAATATGAAAATAAAAAAGAGTTTAAAGGCAGTAGTTCAATTGATTTTTTGAATGAAAATATCTCATTAAATTATAATTATAAAGATTCTATAATTGAAATTAACTCACCGGAAAAAAAAAATAATCAAAAAATTAAATTCAACTCAATAATAGAACTCAACCCATTTTATTTTGATGGAGAAATAATATTTGAAGAAAAAAAAATAAGTTTTATGACTGATTACATATTAAATTCAATTTCTAATGCTGATAAAAAATTGTTAGAAAATTTAAATGGAGAATTGAAACTATCATTATCAAATTTAGATAGTAAAATATTAAGCAATGGAAAAATTTCACTACTTATCAATGAAGGGCAAATTAAACCCCTAAACTCGTTTTTTGAGATGGATAAAATAGGCATAATTAAATCTTCTTATAATTATCTAATTAAAGAAGGTGAGCTTTTTTTTGAGACTAGCAATATTCTTAGTATTAATAACCACAAAGAATTAGCTCGAAAATTTCAACTTAATTTTAAAAAAATTAAAAATATTGAAAAAGTATATTTTGATTTTATTAGAAATATAGATACAGGGGATATGTTTTTATCAAATATATTTATTAATGATAAAAACTCTCAAAATCTATTAGAGGAGATAATTAAAACTAACAATATGTTAGTTCTCAAATCTACTCTGAGAGATATTTTAAACTAACTTGGTTTGGTCATTATAAAAGGATTTACAATATGATCATACTCCTTTTCATTAATAAGTCCTGTTTTTAAAGTCTCGTATTTAAGTTTTGTTCTATTCTTTAAAGCTTTTTTTGCAATTTTAGCAGCATTATCATAACCAATCTTTGGGGCGAGTGCTGTTACAAGCATTAAAGAATTTTCTAAGTGTTCTTTAATCTTTAATTTATCCGCTTTAATTCCATTCACACAAAACAAACTAAAGTTTTTTACGCTGTCTGCAATAATATCAATAGACTGAAGAATATTGTGTGCAATTAAAGGTTTAAAAACGTTTAGTTCAAAATGTCCATGAGAACCAGCAACTGTAATTCCTGTATGATTTCCAATTACTTTAGCACATACCATTGTTACAGCTTCGCATTGTGTAGGATTTACTTTGCCAGGCATAATTGATGAGCCAGGTTCATTTTCTGGCAAAATTAATTCACCATAACCTGCTCTTGGTCCTGAACCTAAAAATCTTATGTCGTTGGAAATTTTCATCAAAGCAACAGCACAGGTATTTAAAGATCCTGAAAAATTAACTATTGCATCATGTGCAGCAAGTTCAGAGAATTTATTTGGTGCAGTTTTAAACTTGATCTTACAAAATCTTCCTATCTCTTTAACTATTTTTTTATCAAAATTTTTTTTTGTATTTATTCCTGTTCCTACTGCAGTGCCACCTTGCGCTAAAAAAAGAATGTCATTAAGACAATATTTTATTCTATCCAAACTCTTTTTTATTTGCTGATGGTATCCAGAAAATTCTTGGCCTAGAGTAAGTGGCGTTGCATCTTGTAGATGTGTTCTTCCAATTTTAACAATTTTCTTAAATTCAACAGACTTTCTCCTTAAAGAATTTTCTAAAATTTTTAAGTTTGGAATTAACTTTCCAATTGTTTCTTTTGCTATTGAAATATGCATAGCAGTAGGAAAAACATCATTTGTAGATTGAGATTTATTTACATGATCATTTGGGTGAACAGGTTTTTTTGATCCTTTTTTACCTTTAAGAATTTGGATTGCTCTATTAGCAATAACTTCATTTACATTCATATTTGTTTGAGTTCCAGATCCTGTTTGCCAAACTTTTAAGGGGAAATTTTGATCTAACTTTCCAGCAATAACCTCATTTGAAGCTTTAATTATTGCACTAGCTACTTTACTTGATATCGATTTATCTTTTTTATGAACTATTGCAGCAGATCTTTTAATTATTGCTATTGATTTAATTATAGATAGATCAACTAGTATTTTTCCAATATTAAAATATTTATTTGATCTTTGGGTAGATGCTCCCCAATACTTATCATCAGGCACACTTATAGATCCAATGCTATCGTATTCTTTTCTAGTTTTCATTTAATTGATTAAAGTTTCAAATTATTTATATACTAGAATTTAATAATCTTACAGGAGTAAAATGACTAACTTTCAAAAGGTAAAAACATTTATGCAAACATTTGGCCAAGAAGTAAAATCAAAACCTTCTTTTAGTTCAGAAAAAATAAATGATTTAAGATATAATTTAATTAAAGAGGAACTAGATGAATTAAAGCAAGCAATGGACGATAAGGATCTATTAGAAGTTGCTGATGCTCTTACTGATATACTTTATGTGACTTATGGGGCAGGCATAGCTTTTGGGATTGATTTAGATAAATGTTTTGAAGAAGTCCAAAACTCTAATATGAGCAAATTAGGAGTTGATGGAAAACCAATTTATAATGAAGCCGGAAAAGTAATGAAGGGACCTAATTATTTTAAACCAGATTTGTCAAAATTTGTTAAATAATACTTAACCATTGGGGTTTTTTAAATAGGACTTTAGCATTTTCGCAGTTAAGCTCCTTATCAAATTCAAATTCTTTTTCTTTTATTTTAATTAGTGCAAAAGGTTTACTATTATTAATTAAAACTTTTCCAATTTCAGTATTATTTACTTTAAGGATTTCATTATCTATATTTCCTTCTAAAAGTGTAAGAGGAAGTATTCTTTTACTCAATTTATTTTTATGTTTAATTCTAGCTGTATTCTCCTGTCCAACATAACAACCTTTCTTAAAATCTATTCCTCTTAATTCCTCAAAATTACATTCAATACCAAATAATTTATTTTGTAGCTTTTTTGTATCTATTTGAGGAACTCCTAGAGAATGACTTAAGTCATAATATTCTTCAACATTTGATGATTGTAAATTTAATTTTTTCAAAGAAAGATATAACTTTTCAAGATTAATAATTAGTCTAGCGCCCAATTCATTATGCCTTGGATCTAATAATATAGTGTCCTCTCTAAATTTAGTTGTATATCCATTTTGATCTTTAGAGTTTCCTAGTTCTAGAAATTTATCTTTATGAAGTGCTGCAACAACAAATTCATTACTAAGATTCAAAATATCAACTTTAGATCTTAATTTATATATCGTTAATTGCTTATATAGTTCATCTATAATTTTTTTTTCACAATCTAAAAAATAACCTGACTTATGCTTTACAACTATAAAGTCATATAAGTATTTTCCTTGAGGACTTAACAAACCAGCAAAACACGAATTATTTTCTGATACTGCATCAATATCATTCGTGATAATGTTTTGAAGAAATTCTTTTACATCATATCCGCTTACATAAAGTAAACCTCTATCTTCTAAAATATACACATTATTTTTTTTCATAATTGAATGATCTAATATATTAATATAATAACTTTTGTGAAAAATGTTAGATTTAATCATAAAAAATGGATCCTGCTATATAGATGGAAATCTTACTAAAACAGATATTGGTGTATCAAACAGTAAAATTTCTCATATTGGAAATCTTGAACATGAAAAAAGTAAGGATATTTATGATGCAAACAATCTAACTGTTTTACCTGGATGTTTAGATACACAAGTTCATTTTAGAGAGCCAGGATCTACAGATACTGAAGATCTTCATTCAGGAAGTAGAGCGGCAATTGTTGGAGGCATCACAGGTGTATTTGAAATGCCAAATACAAATCCACCAACTTCAAATAAGAAAGAATTTCAAAGAAAACTGGATCTTGCAAAAAATAAAATGTACTGCAACTATGCTTTTTATTTTGGTGCAACAGCTGATAACGCTGATGATTTAGCAAGTTTAAAAACATTAGAAGGGTGCTGTGGGATAAAATTATTTGCAGGATCTTCGACTGGAAACTTATTAGTTGCCGAGGAAGATGACATTGACAAGGTTTTTCAAAATAGTTCTAAAGTTGTTGCAGTGCATTCTGAAGATGAAGCAATATTAAATACAAATAAAAAACTTATTAAAAATGGAGATGTTCATACACATCCAGTATGGAGAAGTGTTGAGTGTGCTTTATCTTCAACAAGAAGAATTGTAAGAATTGCTGAAAGATATGATAAAAAAGCACACATCCTTCATATAACAACTAAAGAGGAAGTAGATTTTTTATCTCAACACAAAGGCAATATTACATTTGAAATAACACCCCAACATTTAACACTGTATGCCCCTGATTGTTATGACAAACTTGGTACTTATGCTCAAATGAATCCTCCTTTAAGAGATAAATCACATTACGACAGATTGTGGTATGGGGTTAGAAACAATTTTAATGACACCATTGGATCCGACCATGCTCCACATCTAAAAACAAATAAAGATAAAGAATATCCAAATTCACCATCAGGAATGCCAGGTGTACAAACATTGTTACCTGTAATGCTAAATCATGTAAATGATGGAAAATTAACCTTAAACCAACTTATGAATCTTTTGTGTGAAAACCCAGTTAAAATTTTTGGAATTCAAAATAAAGGCTTTATCAGAAAAGATTATGACGCAGATTTTACAATTGTTGATATGAACAAAATAATTGAGATACAAAATGAAAAAATTGAAAGTAAGTGTGGTTGGTCACCATTTAATGGATACAAATTTAAAGGAACACCTGTCGCAACAATTATTAATGGAAAAATTAAAATGAAAGATGGCAATATAATTGGTGATCCTGAGGGAGTTCCTTTAAAATTTGAGTAAAAGTGAAACGATTTCTTAAAATAGTCTTTCTTTTATTTTTAACACTTTTTTCAATAGCTGGAGTAAGCGATAAGCAAAGAACCATAATCGATAATCAAATTTTTTTAATAAAAGAAGGAATGATTTCAAAAGAACAAGTTTTCAAAAAAGCAAAAAAGTTTGATGATACCGGAGTTTTTGGAATTGGATCAGATGAAATGACGGAAGAGGAATTTGAAGAATATTTGAAATTAAAATATTTTTCAATTCATGATTAATTTAGTAATCCATTTCTATTACTGTAGAAATATAATTTGATTGATTATCATCATAATTTATTACTATTAATATTTGATTTGCAACGTAACCTCCAACGCAAACTGCGCCCTTTTCACAATTTTTTTTATTGCCTTCAACAGCACCTGCTTTTTGAATATCATAAATATTTTTCCAATCATTTATATTATTAAAATGACTTATTATTGATTTAGCTAAATTTTTTGTTGTAGTATTAGTTGGATTTAAAACTCTTATACATTGATCGAATGTAGTACTGTTGTTTAAATAAAGCTCTTGCCCAATATTGCATTTTTGAAATTCAGACATTAAAAATTTCACAGCTAATTTTTGTCTACTTAATAAGGAATTTTTTTTTGCTCCAGATGTATATCCATTATAAGCAACAACTCCTACAGCCGCTAATATTCCAATAATTGCAACAACAACTAATAATTCAATTAATGTAAAACCTTTATTTTTCATAATATTGAAATTAAATTGTTTTAGCTGAGTATATATTTACTAGTGTAACACCTATCACAATTAAAAACATACCAAGTATTGCCTGCCAACTTAATGTTTGTTTAAAAAAAATATATCCTAATACTGCTATTGTGAAAATTCCTAAACCGCTCCATGTCCCATAAACTATTGCAATTGGCAATTTATCCATAACAAAAGTAAGCAAATAAAAAGCTGATAAATAGAAAATTGCCAAAAAGACTGTTGGAGTTATCTTGGTAAAGTTTTGAGTAACAGGCAGCAACATTGTTCCACAGACTTCACAAATAATAGCTCCCACCAAAAAAAGATATGTTTTGATCACTAATTCAAAATTTTATTTTCTATTAAACTTTCCTTAATCTCATCTAGAATTGCTGGATCATCAATAGTTGCTGGCATTTTATAATCTTCCTTATCAGCAATTTTTCTCATGGTGCCTCTTAAAACCTTACCAGACCTTGTTTTTGGTAATCTTTTTACAACTATAGCAATTTTAAACGCAGCAACTGGGCCAACCTTATCTCTTACTAATTGAATACATTCTTTTGAAATAGTCTCATTATCTTTTGTAACTCCAGCTTTCAAAGCAATTAATCCTACTGGTAATTGACCTTTAAGCTGATCTTTAATTCCTATCACTGCGCATTCAGCAACAGATTGATGTTCAGATAAAACTTCCTCTATTGCACCTGTTGATAGTCTATGGCCTGCAACATTAATAATGTCGTCAGTCCTAGACATAATCCAAATATATCCATCGTCATCAATATGACCAGCGTCATAAGTTTGATAGTAACCTTTATAATTACTCATATAATTTTCTTCATATCTTTTATCAGCATTCCATAAAGTTGGAAAAGTTCCTGGAGGAAGTGGAAGTTTAACTACAATGTCTCCCATTTCATTTGGTTTTGCAATTGTCTGATCAGGTTTTATAATTTTTACATCATACCCAGGTACCGCTTTACAAGCTGAACCATATTTAGTTTTTTGCATTTCAATTCCTGTACAATTTGAACTAATTGCCCAACTAGTTTCAGTTTGCCACCAATGATCAATTACTGGAACATTTAATAAATTCTCCGCCCATTTAATCGTATCTGGATCTGCTCTTTCTCCTGCAAGGAAAAGCGACTCGAAAGAGCTTAAATCATATTTTGAAAAAAACTTTCCATCTGGATCTTCTTTTTTAATCGCTCTAAATGCAGTTGGAGCTGTAAATAAAGATTTAATTTTGTGTTCAGAAATCACCCTCCAAAAAACACCTGCATCTGGAGTGCCAACGGGTTTACCTTCAAACAATACAGTGGTGCATCCTTTAAAAAGTGGCGCATATACAATATATGAATGACCAACAATCCAACCAATATCACTTGCTGACCACCAAACATCATCTTCATTGATGTTATAAATATTTTTCATTGTCCATTTTAAAGCAACGATGTGCCCACCAATATCCCTAACTATTCCTTTTGGAACACCAGTTGTGCCAGATGTATATAAAATATAAGCATACTCATTTGCACCCATCTCAACACAATCTTTATCTTTTGCATTTGATAATGCCTCATCCCAACTAATCTCCAAAGGTGAGTTTAGTTTTACTTCGTGATCTTTTCTTTGAAATAAAATTAGTTTTTTAATTTTATGTTTTGATAGTTTTAAAGCTTCATCAACTAATGGTCTGTACTCTACAGTTCTTCCAGGTTCAAAACCACAAGATGCAGTAATTAATAAATTTGCCTGACTATCATCAATTCTACTAGCAAGCTCGTTTGAGGCAAATCCACCAAAAACAACTGAATGAATAGCGCCAATTCTTCCACAAGCCAGCATAGCAATTACAGCTTCTGGTATCATTGGCATGTAAATTATAACTCTGTCTCCTTTTTTAACTCCTTGACTGTCTAGAGCGCCCGCAAATTTTGATACTTTGTCCTTAAGTTGGTTATAGGTGAACTTTGCTTTGTTGCCAGTTATTGGGCTATCATAAATTAATGCTGTCTTTTCTCCTTTTCCATTATCAATGTGAAGATCAAGTGCATTGTAGCAGGTATTTGTTGTGCCATCCTCAAACCATTTATAGAAAGGCGGCTTAGATTTGTTTAAAATTTTTGTTGGTTTTTTGAACCAAAACACATCATCAGCAACTTCACCCCAAAATTCCTCAGGATTTTCTATAGATTGATTATAAATTGCGCTTAAATCTTTTTTCACTGTGATTTGTTTAGATGTGTCATTTTATTGATATTTTACGCGTTTGGTTGTATTTAATTTTAAAAAGTAAGTAAAATCAATACTTTTTAGAGGTCAAAAAGTCTTCTATTAACCCCCTATATTTGCTATGTAGCCCTAACTTTGGAAAGACTTTCGAGTCGGACCGTAGTTTAAATTTAAACTAAAAAAAAACTAACTGAGAGGGAGTTTTTTATGAAAAAACTTAAATTGTTTGCTCTTGCAACTGTAGCTTTCTTAGGCTTTTCAGGTGCAGCAAACGCAGAAACAGTCCTTCTAGCATCTGATGACTTCGTTGGGATATCTTTTTGGATAATCGCAATGGGTATGGCAGCTGCAACTGTATTCTTCTTTATGGAAAGAGGAACAGTGCATCCTGGCTGGAAAACGTCAGTAACTGTAGCTGGACTAGTAACTGGTGTAGCATTCGTGCATTACATGTACATGAGAGAAGTATGGGTAATGACTGGAGACTCACCAACTGTGTACAGATATATTGACTGGTTAATTACTGTACCGTTACAGATGATAGAATTTTACTTAATTCTAGCAGCAGTAAGAAAAATCCCAGGAGCTATCTTCTGGAGATTGCTAATTGGTTCACTAGTTATGTTAATTGGTGGATACATGGGAGAAGCAGGTTACATCAATGCAATGCTTGGTTTCATTATCGGTATGGCTGGATGGATCTACATCTTATATGAAGTATTCTCAGGTGAGGCTGGTAAATTAGCAGCTAAGTCTGGTAATAAGCCATTAGCTACTGCATGGGGTGCTATGAGAATGATCGTAACAGTAGGTTGGGCAATTTACCCACTAGGATATGTTTTTGGATATCTAGTAGGTGGAGTTGACGCTAACTCACTAAACGTGATTTACAACTTAGCTGACTTCATAAACAAAATTGCATTTGGACTAGTAATCTGGTCTGCTGCAGTTTCACAAAGTGGAGCTAGAGCAAAATAATAGCTTAAAGCTTTAAAAATATTGGGGCGAGTGTGTTTCACACACTTGCCCTTTTTTTTTGCATAATTATATAAAAGATATGGCAAAAGTCACATACATAGAGCATGGTGGTCAAAAACACGAAATAGACGTTGCAAACGGTTTGACAGTAATGGAAGGCGCTGTTCAAAATGATATTCCAGGAATTGATGCAGACTGCGGTGGGAGTATGGCTTGTGCAACTTGTCATGTTTATGTGAAAGAAGATTGGTTTCCAAAATTACCAAATAAAGAAACTGGTGAAGATGATATGTTAGACCAAGCATATGAACCAAAAGCAAATAGTAGATTGAGCTGTCAAATAACAGTTTCAGATGAATTAAATGGCTTGGTAATACATTTACCGGAGAAACAAGTTTAATGATTAAAACTGATGCATTAATAATTGGAGCTGGACCCACAGGTCTTTTTTGTGCACATCAATTAGGTATCATTGGATTAAAATGTGAGATAGTTGATAACTTAGATAAAATTGGTGGACAATGTATAGAACTTTATCCAGATAAACCAATTTATGATATTCCCGCAATCCCAGAATGTACTGGCGAAGAGCTAACAAATAATTTAATCGAGCAAATAAAACCATTTAATATTAACTTTCACTTAAGTGACAGAGTTCAAGAAATTAAAAAAGAAAAAGAGAATTGGAGAGTTAAAACGTTAAATGGAAAAGAATTTTTAACACCAAATATTGTAATTGCAGGTGGAGTAGGTTCATTCGAACCAAGAAAATTTCCAACAAAAAGTGCAGATAAATTTGATGGAAAAACTGTTCTCTATTCAATTAAAGATAAAACAATTTTCAAAGACAAATCCGTTGTAATTTTTGGTGGAGGCGACAGTGCTTTAGATTGGGCACTTGAATTATCAAAATCATCAAAAGTTACTTTAATTCATAGAAGAGATGAATTTAGAGGAGCTCAATCAAGTGTTGATAAAATTAAAGAATTACAAAAAAATAATAAATTGGAAATTTTTACCAAATACTCCATAAAAGATGTCAAAGGAAATGGAAAGCTAGAGTCTGTTGAAATTAAAGATGATGATGGAAATTCAAAATTGATATCTGCTGATTATGTATTAGGTTTTTTTGGTTTAATAATGCAGCTTGGACCAATTTTAGATTGGGGTTTAAATATTGATAAAAAAACTATTCCTGTAAACACTGAGACATTTGAAACAAATAAACAAGGAATATTTGCAATAGGAGATATCTGTACGTATCCAGGAAAATTAAAATTAATTCTTTCAGGTTTTCATGAAGGAGCCTTGGCAGCAAGAGGATGTTTTAAATATGCTAGACCAGATGAAAAGTTACGTTTTGAATTCACCACAACTTCTAAAGCAGTTCAAAATAGACTTGGTCTAAAAAATGATTGATCTCTTCTCATCTGATACACCTAACGGAAAAAAGATAAGCATTATGCTTGAGGAAATAGGTTTTGAATATGTAGTTAAAAAAATGGATTTATCTAAAGGAGATCAATTCAAAGAAGATTTTAAAAAAATAAGCCCTTTTTCAAAAATACCAGCCATCATTGATCATTCAAACAATAAAGAAAGCGTGTTCGAGTCTGGTGCTATTTTAATTTACCTTGCTGAAAAGAGTGGAAAATTTTATGAAAAAGAAAATAAACTTAAAATTGATCAATGGCTTATGGCTCAAATGGGGTCAATCGGTCCTTTTATTGGCCAATATCACTTCTTTTATAAATTTAATAAAGGATTAAGTGAAGTTGGTGAAAAGAGATATTTTGAAATGACCAAAAAAGTATATGAAGTGTTAGAAAATCATTTATCAAAAAATAATTATCTTGCAGGAGAAAATTATTCTATAGCTGATATTGCAACTTGGCCATGGATAGCAAGACATCAATGGCATGACATAGGTTTAAAAAATTATGATAATCTTTGTGATTGGTATATTCGTATTGCCGATCGACCAGCGGTAGTTAAAGGTTATAAATTTTTAGATAAAAATTCTGAAATACCTAAGCCTTAATCGTCAGCATAAACTTTTTCATCTTTTTCATGCTTTTCCTGTGCAGCTATGCATAAAGTTGCAACTGGTCTTGCCATTAATCTTTTTAAACCAATTGGCTCTCCTGTATCTTCGCAAAAGCCATATGTTCCATCTTGTATTTTTTTAAGAGCTCCATCAATTTTTGTTATAAGTTTGATCTGTCTATTAATTGCTCTCATTTCTACGTTTTTTTCTGTATAGGAGCTTGCCTGATCAACAATATCTGCTGATGCACTGTTATCATCCATAGATGCTTGTGCAATTGCCTCATTATTTGATCTTTTTAGATCTTTTTTCCATTCATTTAATTTTAATTTAAAATACGCTAAATGCTTAGCACACATATATTTTTCAGTTTCTTTTGGAACGTAAGTTTTAGAGATCTTTACCATACTTAGTTTTTTGAATTTCGTGAATATATTCATGAATATTGGGGTGTCAAGGAAGGTTTAATTGTATAGATTGTAAAAAATGGCTTTAAATAAAAAGAATTTAAATAATTTATTTTACATATTTATTACATCTCATCTAATAATTTGGACACTCATTCCAACGTTTACAAATCATAATCTCCCATTAGATACTATTGAACATTTGGCGTGGGGAAGTAATTTAGATTGGGGTTTTGATAAACATCCACCTTTAGTTGCAGTATTTCTTGAATTTTTTTATCAAATGTTTGGTCCACAAGATTGGACATATTATTTTTTAAGTCAAATTTTTGTAATTATAAGTTTTTTTATAATTTATAAATTTTCTATTGAAATATTTGATAATAAAATTTTAGGTTTATTTTCTGTTTTAATAATAGAGTCGATTTACTTTTACAATTTTACCACCCCAGAATTTAATGTAAATGTTTGTCAATTACCGTTTTGGTCATTGACTGTTTATTATTCTTGGAAAATATACAAAAATAATAAAATAAATTTTATTGATTGCCTTTTGGTTGGATTGTTTGCTGGTTTTGGATTTCTTTCAAAATACCTTTTTATTTATCTGTTAATTTCAATAGATCTTCTGTTTATTTATTTAATATTTATTAAAAAACAAAGAAAGTTTGATTTCAAATACCTGATTACTTTTGAGGCATTTATAATTATTCTAATTCCGCACCTAATTTGGTTATTTAATAATGACTATGTTACTATAAAATATGGTTTATCCAGAACAGGCGTTGAAGAAGCTAGCTTTATGGATCATTTAAAATATCCAATTATTTTTGTAGTTAAGCAGGTAGCGATTTTAATACCATTTTTTGTCTTATTATGGACTTTAGTAAAAAAAATTAAATTAAAACTAAATTTTAAAGATAAGAAGCTTATTTTTTTATTAGCAATAAATTTAATTCCAATTTTTTTAATGATAGTTTCATCTTTGATTTTAGGATCCAAAATAAGAACAATGTGGATGACCCCTTTTTATTTATTTTGGGGTGTTTTGTTTATTTATATTTTTCAATCTCAAATAAATTTTAAAAAGATTAATATTTTTTTAATATCATTTTTATTTCTATTTTTTCTATCTCCAGCTTTATATGGATATGTTTCTTTATCAAAAGATAATAAAAGGACGGATTATCCAGGTAAAGAAATTGCAGAATTAGTAGAGAGAAGATGGGAAAAAAACTTTGTGAATGAAATCAAATATGTAGTTGGAGATGAATGGCACGCAGGAAACTTATCTTATCATATTTCCACAAGACCTATCTGGTATGAAACAATTAAAGGAAAAACTCATGAACTCGATCCGGATGGTGGTATAATTTATACTGGTAATGCAGATATTTTAAAAGAAATTTGTCCGGGTGATTTTGGTAAAATTAAAAAACAAGGTTTTTGTATGATCGGTGTGAAAAATAGATG